>JAJSZS010000028.1 GCA_030262725.1 Candidatus Desulfofervidus auxilii
CCTCAAATAATAAAGAAACGTCAGACTATGCTGGATGAACTTGAACATCAGATCATAGCTTTTTACTTTAAAGGCATGACTACCAGAGATATTCAGGAAATTCTTTCAGAGATGTATGGTTTTGATATAAGTCCATGTTAATCTCCAAAATAACAGATAGAATACTTCCGAGGATTGAGGAATGGCTTAGTAGACCACTTAAGGATAAGTATTTTTTGATTTGGATAGACTGTCTTTTTTATAAGATACGGGAGGAAGGTCAAGTTAAAAATAAAGCTGTTTATGTGGCAATAGGATTAGATCTTGAAGGATATAAGGAAATTTTAGGATTTTGGACAAATGGGAGTGAGTCGAGCCGGTTTTGGGTAAAGGTATTAAATGACCTTAAGGCAAGAGGGATTAGGGATGTTTTTATATTTAGCATAGATGGTTTAAAGGATTGGAGAAGGCTATAGAATCAGTTTTTTCCGCATGCAGATATTCAGAGGTGTGTGGTGCATCAGATTAGGAATTCGTTGAAGTATGTATCCTGGATCATCTACTTTGGAGGAAGCAGAGAAGGAGTTAGAGGGATTTTCTGCTAAATGGGGTGAAAAATATCCGCATGTAGTAAAGAGTTGGGAGACAAACTGGGATGCACTTACAGCATTTTTCAGATATCCTTTAGAGATAAGCGGGTTATGTATATTACAAATATTATAGAGAGTGTAAATAGCAAATTTAGGGAAGCAACAGCAGGTAGGAGGGTAATTTCCGACAGAAGAATCTTTGTTAAAATGCTTATATATGGCAGCTATGGAGCTGGAACGTAAATGGATCAAAATTAAGGATTGGTCACATATTTACAGCGAGATAGTGATTTTATTTGAAGGCAAGCTATAATAAAATTTACACAAATGGATGGACAATCCCCAAAATTATTGACACAACCCACTTTTTATGAATTATAACCTTCTATAGCTTTTTGTATAATTATACAAGCCTTTTCTATATTAATATTTTTTTCATACCATTGACGAGCTGATTCTCCCATTTTTTCCCGAAGGGAGGGATTTTCTACTAATAATTTAATAACTTCAGCAAGTGCCTCATCATTTTCTGAAGGAACAACCACTCCACCACCACTTTTTTGTAAAAGTTCTGCCGTATCTCCAGAACCACAGAAAATCATTGGCTTGCCTAAAGCATGATAGTCAAAAGTTTTACTTGTAAGTGTACTTGAAAAGTGTTCATTTTTAGGTAAAGCTTGAATACAAATATCTAACTGCCTAATTAAATTTCTAGCTTCTTTTCTTGGTACAGCAGATAAAAATAAAACATTATCAAGATCATTCTCTTTACAAAATTTTATATATTCTTCTTTTTTCTCACCACTACCTACTATAACAAAGCCTAATTGCTTAAAATTTTTAAGTCGTTTAGCAGCTTTAAGAAGGGTTAAAACATCGTTAACTTTACCTAATCCTCCTATATATCCTACGAGAATTTTTTTATTTATAAGTTTGTGAAGAAAAAGAGAACCGTCTCCAGAAGAAGGTAAGGAATTGTTTAAGAAAACATCTGCGTTATAAAGAAGAAATATCTTTTGAGGGGAGATACCATAATCTATAAGTCGCTTTCTTATTCCAGGGGTAGCAGCAAGAATTCCCGCAGCTTTTTTTCTAAAAAATTGTTGAAGTTTAAAAAGAAGTTTTGAGAATATTCCTGGTTTTATTATTCCCAGAGCGATAGCTGTTTCAGGATAAAGATCTCTTTCATCAAGCACCATCGGGGCATGCTTGATTAAAGAAACTGAGTATACTATAGGCATTATAAAAATTGGATGTGTACCAGCAAAAACTCGATCTACTTTTCCTACTTTTAATATAGAAGCTAAACCAGCTAAAACAGCGTAACTAATATAATTAAATATTCTACGAAATAACGACCGCCGGTAATGCTTAGGAGCCCATGTTCGCAAAATACGAATTCCCTCAACTATTTCTTCTGTACACCATGCTTTATAAGGTCTTATATCTTCACCAGTCATATATTGAACACCAGATGTAATCACTGTTACTTTATAACCTGCTCTTTTTAAAAGACGGGCTTCCATCCAGGGTCTGAAAGCTCCGGGTTCACTCTCAAGAGGCAAATGGTAAGTAAGAAAAAGCACATGTTTTGGTTTATAACTCTTACTTGACTTCATAATATAGCCTCAATAATTCTTTCTACATCAGATTCACTCAACCCATGATGCACAGGGAGAGCTAAAATACGCTCAGCTACATATTCGGTATTTGGAAGATTATGTTTCCCATACATCTGCTCAAAAATTGGTTGTTGATGAAGTCCTCTGGGGTAATGAATACCTGTAGCAATTCCTTTTTGTTTTAATTTTTCAGCCAATTCATCTCTACTACATCCAAAAACTTCTTTATCTACAAGGATACAATACTGATGCCAAGCATGTTTGCTATTTGGAGTAACTTTTTGAGGACGAATTCCAGGAATTTCGGTTAATCCTTTATTTAAAATTTCTGCATTACGCCTACGCACAGCTAACATTTCATCAAGCCTTTTTAACTGCTCCCTACCAATAGCTGCTTCTACATCAGTCATCCGATAATTTAGACCTAACATAGTGTGATAATATTTTCCAGTCTGCCCATGTGTTCTCATAAAACGGATCTTATATGCAAATTCTTCGTTATTTGTACAAACCATTCCTCCCTCTCCTACAAACATATTTTTAGTAGGATAAAAAGAGTAACACACAAAATCTCCAAAAGACCCTATGTCCTGTCCTTTATAAGTTGCTCCGTGTGCTTGTGCTGCATCCCATACAATAATAAGATTATATTTTTTTGCAAAGGTTTGAATTGCTTCTATATCACAGGGATTACCAAAAAGATGAACTGGTGCAATGGCTTTAGTTTTTTCAGTAATTCTACTTTCAGCATCTTTAAGATCTATCAAAAATGTCTCAGGATCTATATCACAAAAAATAGGTTTTCCACCTGCCATAACAACCATGCTGGCAGTGGCAATAAAAGTAAAAGCTGGAACTAAAACTTCGTCTCCCGGTTTAAGAAAACTCATATAAGCAAGATGTAAAGCTGCTGAGCCACTTGAACAAGTAATGGCATATTTTGCTCCTACTTTTTCTGCAAATTCTTTTTCGAAAGCTTCACATTCTTTACCTTGACGCAGTGCTCCAGAACGAAGCACTCGCACAGCAGCTTCTATTTCAGCCTCTGTTAACTTAATTTCTGCTATTTTAATTGCATGCATTTATTTTTCTACTTGCTTTTTTATTTCTTTCATAATTCTATGTAATTCTATAGAATCTTCTATAGTGTTTTTATTTAAAGGTTCTCTGGTAAGAATCGCTTGTATAAAAGCTAACATCTGTATATCCCATACATTCCTGTAACCATAGTTTAATGGAGTCTTACCTGTAGGATATCCACCCCGACTCTCTTTGAGAAAAATATATGAAGGCATATCTGCCTGAATAGAGCCCATAAAACTCCCATTTTCAGCCTGTATTTCTACATATTGAGTAAAAGCAGGTGTTATAAGATCTGCTTGGCAATATATTTCAACATCGTTCTGTCCGTAACATCGGATCATAACAAAATCTTCAGCATCAGCAATAATCTCTTCACCATTAATAATCCGTTTAGGACAGCGTAAATCATAAGAAATAACTTCTATATTTTTTAAAGGTCCAAAATACCAATTAGCTAAATCCACCATATGAACCAGCATTTCATTTATAGCTCCACCGCCAGTAGCCTTTTTATGTTTCCAAACTTGGTGACTACCTCGTCCTCCAAGCCTAAAATAAGCACTTAAAATTTTCCCAAAAACTAAACTTATTCCATTAATACTTTGCTCTCTTATTAAACGATAAGCCTCTTCAAAAACTGGTACAAAACGATATATATATCCAATCATTACGATCCGATCAGTATTTTTTATAAGTTCTTTAAGTTCAGATGGATCCTGTTGGTATTCACATAAGGGTTTTTCACAAAACACATCTTTTCCAGCGTTGATAGCTTCTTTAATAAGTTCTATATGAGTAGGTGTAGGAGTGCAAATAACAACAGCTTTTACTTCAAAATCATTCAATATCTCTTCAACACTCTTTGTCCAAGAAGCACCGGTTTTTTTAGCTAAATTTTCTGCAATTTCAGGATTTATATCACTTAATACTAAAGAAATATTAGGGATTTTTTTTAAACTTAAAATATGTTTTTCTGCCTGTTTACCGCAACCTATTATACCAATTTTTAATTTCTTCATCATTTATATATTTCCTCCAATTTTTAGCTATATTGAGCTCTCTCAACTTTTCAGGGAGAGGAAAAATTTCCCCGGGTACTCCTTTCACAAGGCTCATTGGAGGAACATCCTTAGTAACCACAGCTCCTGCAGCTACAAATGAACCTTTACCTATTCTTACTCCTGGTAAAACCACTACTCCAGCTCCTAAAGTAACTCCATCTTCAATAATAGGTCCTTCCGGACGATACTGGTCTCTCATTTTTTGTGGATACTTGTCATTAGTTAACACCACCCCTGGTCCTATAAATACATGAGAACCAATGGTGACATGGGTGGGAATATAGCAATTAGATTCAATTTTAACAAAATTACCAATAGTTACATGTCCATCAATAACAGTATTAGTTCCAACTACAATAAAAGAACCAAAAGTAGTTTTTTCCCTAATAACAACATTATGTCCTGTTTGAAAATGATCTCCAGCAACTACATCAGCATAAATTATAGTTCCTGATCTTATAACAGCATTATTTCCGATTTTAACTTTTTGACAATCTTCTTTGTATTTTAAGCCTAAAATAACATTTTCCTGAATAATACAATTTTCACCTAACTCTGCAAAATATTTCATATAAGCTCCACCTATATTTTTCTATTTCAAAAATTACTGTTCCTCCACTAGTATATTTACAAGGATCAAGACATTGAACATAAGCTTTGTTTACTTCTTTAGCCAATACTAACTCAACTGGGTTAACTCCTTTATTTTTTTAATGCTACATAATAAGGCATTATAGCTGCTAATGAATGCATACAAATAACGGTAGTTTCTTCTAAATTAATACTACATCTTTCAATAACAATTTTATCTCCAACCTTATAGATCAGACATTTACCTATTGGATATGCACTCTATTTTGGACATTTATAATGTTACACTTTAATTTTCTTATGTCAAGTTGACTCCTTTCTTGAACACCTCAAATGATGTTCTATATTTCCCAAAGCAGAATGAGGCCTCTTCAAATTACCACTTAACTTAATTCAAAATTTTCTCTCTTACTTCCTCCAAACTTTCAAATAATTTAGCATCTAAAAGCTCCTCTCGGAAGTATTATTTAAATTGTGTCTATGTTATGATAGTATAAGAAATATGATCTATCATTCTCCTATTATGTTCTTCTGGCATTCTCCAGTCATAGCTTCTCTCTCCTGCTTCAACATACCCACTTTTATATGAAGTTTTCTTGCTACCAAGGCTCCAGCTAAATTACAATTAGCATCTTCACCCATTAATACAATCTTAGGTTTTTTTTCTTTGAGCAAAATTTTTTCAATTCCCTCAAGCATCCGTGCAATCTGTTCTCCATGAAATTTATAATTCTTGACATCATTCAACTTATATTCTTGTTCAGGTAAGTTTGAATCTTCAAAAAATTTCTTATCCATATTATAAGAATAATGCTGACCGGCATGAATAACAAAAAAGTCAAACTTCTTTTCTTAAATGCTTCAATTATAGGACTAAACATGATAATTCTAAGTCTTGTACCGATAGCAAGACAAACTTTATTTTGAAAATAAATATTTATATATCTAAACTATTCAATTCCATAATAGCTTCTTTATAGTTAATAAATTTAAAATTGTTATCTTTAAGATACTCTATAAACCAAATATACCACTTTTTCCAAGTTTCAAAACTATTACTAAAATATCTATCATGAAATAATACAGTTAAATATTGTATATCTAATTGAAAAGCTTGTTCTAATAAATATTTAGTATCATCTTTTATTTTGTTTAAATTTTGGGTCAAAAATTTTCTGTTACCACAAATTACAAAACCATCCATTATATGTAAAGGAAATTCATAAATACTTTTAAATTTATAAGGGTTTTTGAATGTATATACACTACTATCAAATAAATAGCCTAATTTTTCTAAATTTATTAAAGTTAGTTTATCCATTCTCAAATAATGCATTCTGATACCAAATCTACTAAGCCCGCTTATTTTTTTGAAAGTTTTGTATTCTATTTCCATTTTTTTAAAATCCTTGTATTCAATACCATGAACACCTACATCAAAACCTTCTTTTAAAATCTCGTGGATCCAAAATTTAGCATCTTCAATGTTATATGATAATCCTAACCCTTTATTAACCCCTATAAAAAAAGTTGCTTTAATTCCATTTTCTTTATCAAATTTCATTAATTCTTCTAAATTGTGCCATTTATTTTTTAGAAAATCTTTAAAACGATTAAAGAACTCACGAAGAGATATAGTTTTAATTGCTAATTCTATACAAGATTTGACAATAAATTTAGGAATAATTAAATCTTTTTTATGCTCTAATACTGTAAGATGATCTATATCATGAGAGATAATCACTTTCATAATATGTTAAAAAAGATCCCTTTTTAAAAACTTTAATACAATTTCTAACGGAAGTAAAGCTTTATTAACTCTAAAATAAGGAACTAAATCTCCTCCAAAGTCTCGAAAGAATCTTTCTATCGAAGGTATAGTAGAACCTTCAAAATCAAAATATTTTAATTTCAACTGTTTTGCATATTTTATACAATTATACAAACTGAGTGCTCCAGCTCCATGATGTTTAACTTCTGGATCTATTCCTCCTAGTAAATAATAAGCGCTAAAATTATCATAAATACAAAAAGAAACAGCTATAGGTCTGTTATTCTTAAAAGAAGCAAAAGCAAAAGAATTTTTATCATTGGCAAAAGAGAAGATGATTTTATTTAACAAATCTAAATTAATTTTTTTATTTTTTCGAAGGAAAGTTTTTTCTACTAAAATTCTGATTATATTAAAATCACTTCTTTTTAATTTAAAACATTCTATTTTTTCTCTTAGAGCTTTCCTTATATATCTTCTTCTCGTTGAAGAAAAATGTTTCCATATATCTTCTTCTGGATTATCCAAAGAGATAATATAAGTATAACGTGGAATTACTTTAAATTTTTTCCAAATAAAAGGTTGCATATCTATAAATTGCCGAGGAAAATTTAAGGAAATTATATGGAAATTATTTTTTTCTAGAAATTCACTTATAGATTCTATTACCATTTTAATAAAAGAATTTAATGTAACTTTATTTTGGATATCTTTAATATTTAAAAATAGTCCTATATTTGGAGAAAAAGGCGGATTTGTACATATTCTTAAAGGACCTATTTTTTTAATATAAATAGCAAACCCTCCTATGAGGTTATTTCCTTTATCATATAAACCTAAAATATGTAAATTTTTTCCAAAAATATTAAGCCACTCCATATAACTAAAAATTGAACCATATTTCTTACTTAAATTAGAATAAACCTCAAAATCTTTCTTGTTTAAAACTTTTACTTCCATTTTGATTTATTTTTTAACAAAATTATTTTTAGTTGTTTTTATTTGTGCATCTCGATAAAAAAAATATCCTAACCAACTAGCACACCATATGTTAATATCTATCCTTGAAAAAACCATATTGAACATCGAATGTACAAACCAGCAGAATATTAAGCACCAAAATATATGACCTAATATATCTTTATTTTTAAAGTTAATTAAACACTGTTTTTTTATAAAAAAACAAAAAAGAAAAAGAATAATTAATCCTACTATTCCTATTTTCCAGTATAAAAAACCTACTAAATTATGAACATAACCCTTATAAATTAACGCTTCAGGATTATGTGTAAACTGTAAAGCTTCATAAAAATCTCTTTTAGCTCCCCATCCTTCCCCTAAAAAATTTCCATAATAAATTGCAGATTTTATTTCTTCTATTCTATATTCTATTGAATCTTTAAAAAAATACATTCGGTTTTTGTATAATAAAAAATACTTGTAAATAAAATTCAATTTCAGAAGGAGTATAAAAATTATACTTAACGTTAAAACTTTTATCCATGAATAAAAAAATGATTTACATTTTAAAATTTTAGTATTTGAATTTAGCTTTAAAATAAAAACATAGATTAAAACAATAATAATTAATAATAAGAAACCTCTAGAAATACTAAATATAATTCTTAAATTCAAAAAAAGCGAAAATAAAAGTAATATAAATTTATAAATAAGATTTAATCTTAATAAAAAAAATAATAACAGAACCATTAAAAAGCTATAAATAAAAGAGATATTGTAAAAATTTTCAGAATGAAATCTTTTTTCTATAGAAAAATGTATAGTTTGATTATATATATTTAATAAATCTATAAATGCACTAACAAAACCTATAATACTTTGAAAAAATAGTAATTTCAACCATTGGTTTTTATTTTGAAATATAAAAGCACTAAAAGGTGTTAATAAAATTAAAGGAACTAAATAAAAAGCTTTAGAGAAAGTATCATACATCTCCCAGCCATATATACTCGAAATTAATAGTCCATATAATATTCCAACACCTCCACAAAACCACCAAATTTTTGATTTGCGTAATACACAAACCTCATATATACTCAGTTTCTTTTTTAGAAACAAGAGGACTAAAAATAATGGCGTTATTAATACAAGAATTCCTAAAATTTTTATGATCTCTTTATTAAAAGATCTTAATAATAAACCACTTCCATTTAATAAAAAGTAATATATAATAAAAAATGTTTTCATCTTTTAATTATTATAGAATTTAATTATTATAGAAATATTTATTAACAAAAAATATAAGGTTTTTATATACTTTATCACCTACTAAAACTTTTTTGTCTTCAAGATTAGATATTTCAAATCTTTTTGGTACTTCAAATCTTTCTTTTATTTTATAACCATCTTTTTCTATAAATTTTTTAATGTTTTTTAAACATTGGTAAACATCCTTACAAAATTCTTCATATTTAATTATCAAAAATTTGTTTCTGCCTATTTTTTCAATTCTTTTTTCTATAAATTGAGTAATGTAATATATTTGAGCCACAACTTGCTCTTCAGGAGATAATTTTAACAATTTTTGATAATTTGGAGGTTTAACAGAAAACCAAAAATTATACGTTCCCCAAAATTCTTTTCTTGCTATTAATAAAGAGAGAGCATTAGGTAAAGGTTCTCTTTTTATATAAAGGAATTTAGCTTCGGGTATAATATTAGATATATATTCTATACAAAGTGTCAGATGTAAATTTTTTATAAGTAAAGGGGCATTTACTATTTTTGTTAAAGTTGCCAACTCTTTTCGTAAAATGATAAGTTTATTATAATCTATCTTGTCTCTATATTCTATTTCTTTATTATTAGACATAAACCATTTTCTCCAAAAGCCCCTCCCACCTTCACTAGGGGATTTCCATCCACTAATAATACCATATTTAGATCTATAAGGTACAGGAGAGTTGAGTTCTAAAACATTTTTAAAAAAGAAATGGAGTAAACAAGGAGCCCAATGAAAACTGTCATGTAAATTAGAAATATATCCAAATCTATATCTATTTATTAATACTTGATATATTAATGTAGAACCTGAACGAGGAGTTCCTATTATAAATAAAGGCGGATATAAAAATTCTATATTATTTTTTATTATTAATTTTTCTATAAGCCAATAAGGTCTACTAAGAATTTTTAAAATTTTTGAAGCTAATATTACATTTATTCCACCTGATACTTCAATTTTTTTTAAAAAATATTTTATATTAGATCTTAACATAAATACGAATTATCAAAAAAATTTTTTAATATTTTTTTAGTTCCACTTTATTCCTTTAAAAATTTTATGAATTTTTATATTATCTTTATATTTTTCTACAACTTTAAACATCCCTATCAAAACCTCATCTGTCAAATAATGTGGTTTTAGACCGAGTTCTAAAAGACCTGTGTATTTAGGATTATAATAATGTTCTTCAGCTTCTTTACGAGGATTTTCGATATGATTTATCTTTACTTCGTATCCCAATTTTTCTCCTACTTTTTTAACTTTTTCTGCAAGTTGATTCACTGTAAAAGTTTCGGTTATTTGATTAAATATTCTTAGTTCTCCCTGCTTAGGGGGATTTATTGCCGCGAGATATACACACTGAAGTGTATCTCTTAAATTTATATACCCTCTTGTTTGTCCTCCTTTACCATAAACAGTTAAAGGATAACCTGCTACGGCTTGGACTACAAATCGATTAAGAACTGTTCCAAAAATTTCATCATAATTGAAATGTGGCATAAGTCTTTTATCAAGATCTGCTTCATCCGTAGAGATTCCATAAACTGGCCCCTGCATAAGATCTGTTACTCTTATTCCCCAAGTTCTTACATAAAACCAAAGAAGGTCTGTATCTTGTATTTTAGTTGTATGATAAAGAGAGCTTGCTTGGCGAGGGAAAAGGAACTTGTCTTTTCTACCTTTGTGCTCTATTTCTATCCAGCCTTCTTCAATATCAATATTTGGCGTTCCATATTCCCCCATCGTTCCAATTTTTATAATGTGACAGGTAGGAACTACCTCTTTTACTGCATAAGCAACATTTAGCGTGCTTATAAGATTGTTTTTGACGGTAAAAGCAGCTTTGTCTCTGTCTATCATAGAATAAGGTGCAGAAGGTTGCTCAGCATAGTGAATAACTGTCTCTGGTCTGTATTCTTTAAAAATAGATTTAATAAAATGATAATCTGTTACATCTCCGATATGAATATGGATCTCTTTACCAGTTAGATCTTTCCAAATTTTTGCTCTTTCTATAAGAGTTGGAGTTGAAAAGAGAGGTTCACAGTCTAGCTCTATACAAGCTTTACGCCTAAAATAATTATCTATCCCGATAACTTCGTGTCCTCTACGAGAAAAATACATACATGTCGGCCATCCTATATAACCATCTGCTCCAAGAATAAGTACACGCATAATATCCTCTCTCTTGGTTTAATTATAAGATTTCTCCTTCTACTTTCTCTAATATTCTATTTTTAATGAGATAATCTTTTAATTGATTTTTAGTCAAAGGAATCTCGTTAGCTGAATTATAAGCTTTATCTATCTGTTCTCTCACCACTTGAGGATATGAATACTCAATTTTATATACATCTTTAAATGCCGGTAAAGTAACAAACATATCTTTTAATTCTAAAGATCTTTTTTTTTCTTCTTCATTCATAAGTTCTTCATATAATTTTTCACCAGGTTTAGCACCTATTTCTTTTATTTCTATAGTTTCTGGAGAATAACCATATTTTGGTGCCAAAATATCAATCATCACTTCAGCCAGATCTATAATACGCATAACCGGCATTTTAGTAATAAAAACTTCACCTCCTTTAGCTAATAAAGCTGCTTTTAATATTAAATTGGCTGCTTGTTCAACAGTCATGATAAAGCGTGTCATTCTTTTATCTGTAACCGTAACAGGCCCTCCTAATTTTATCTGGTTCATAAATACAGGCACTACTGAGCCACGAGAACCAATAATATTACCAAATCTTACACTAACAAAGATTGTTTTATTACCATAGGTAAGAGTATTTGCAGCAGTGATTAGTTTCTCACACATTAACTTTGAAGCTCCCATTACATTGGTAGGATTAACGGCTTTATCACTACTTGTAAAAATTACTTTTTCTACATTATTTTCTAAAGCCGCTTCAATAATATTTTGGGTAGCTAAGATATTAGTTTGAATTACATCAAAAGGATGATATTCAGAAAGAATCACGTGTTTAAAAGCAGCAGTATGAAAAACAATATCTACACATTTCATTATTCTTTTCATTCTATCTTTATCTCTTATATCACCTAAAAAACATTTTATAAAAGAAATATATTTATATTTTTCCATTAAAAAGAAAATTTCAGTTTCATTGTTATCTAAAAGTCTTATTTCAGCTGGTTTGTATTTTAAAAGTTGTCTTATCAGTTCTTTGCCAACAGTACCTGCAGCACCGGTAATAAGAATAATTTTATTAGAAAAATAAGAAAAATCAATCATTTATTACCTCCCGATGATACATTCTATACTAATTTATCATAACTCAACTTGATTAAAAGTTTTCATCTTTAATCATTTTATAAATTTTGAGTAAATCTTGATTTGAAAGAAAAGCATATTTTTACTGAGAGTTTACATTTTTTACTGTACCTTTAATCTTATTTTCATTACATTTTAAACCAACTTTATTCAACAATCTTTGCACATTTTCAAATGGTTTATTTAAAAAGTTTTTATATTTAATTATGTATTATGTTTAATCTATAATTCTCTTCTAATTCAAAAATCCTTGAAATGTATTCTTTCCAAAGTTTTTATCCCCTCAAAAATAATTTTCGCTCTTGCTGAATCTAAATAAATATAGCTTTTAAGTAATAAAAACTTAAATTTCTTTTTAAAATCCTGCTTAAAATTTTTTTATACTTTAAAATCCTTCTTTGTAAACTTTTTGTAATATCTATAGGATTTTTGTATATGTATAAATTTTGCATTAGGGAAAACTTTAATCCATATATCAATTGTAAAAGTATTTCTTGGATCTTTCTACCCCTAAGGAAAATCTAATTCTTTTAAACTTTTATATTTCAATCCCTTTACTAATCATAAATATTCTATTCTTCTGAAACTTTTTATATATCTTTTTGTCAACTTACTCATTAAGTTTTTAAAATTCTTCATCTGCAAACCTATAATTATATGGATTATCCCATGTAGCATTTGCTTGTTTTAATATCCAATTATTAAATTTTAAAAAAACAGAGCTTCATTTTTTGCGCCAACCCATAAATATACCAAGCTTTTCAAGATATGAGAAAGCATAGGAGTCCCTGACCTATGCATACCAAGAATTATAACAGGTGCTGATGCATTTTAGTTATCTCTTTAAGATTGAAACAGTAAAAAAACCATAATAATAACGAATAAGAAAAAATGGAATAATATTAATAAAACAAAATGCAATTGCACTTGCAACAGCTGCTCCTACAATTCCAAATTTAGGAATTAAAAACAAATTTAACATAATATTTAATATAGCTGCAATTAAAATAATATTCTGAAAAATCTTTTGCTTGTCTGTCATTTGTAAAATATATCCGACACTACCAACTGAAGCATTTACAAATTGTCCAATGGTTAAAAATACCAGAGCTAAAACACCTTTCCTAAACTCCTCTCCAAATAATCCCAAAAACCATCTAGGAAAAATTAAATATAAAATAAGGACTGGTGCTGAAGTCCAGAAAATTAATTTTGTAGATTGTTGAGAAACTTTTTTTAAACCTTCTAAATCTTTCTTCCCCCAAAATTCAGCAAATTTGGGTGCTGCTATAGAATTTATAGCACCTAAAGTAAAACTTGTTATCATTGATAATCGCACAGCTACATTATAAATTCCTACTTCTTCTTCTGTTCTCCACATCCCAAGCATTATTGTATCTGTCCATGACATTACCATAAAAAGAGAACTTGACAAGAACATTGGAAGTGAAACAGAAAGTGTTTGTTTTAAAGAAACTTGCTCCGATTTACCATTTTTGTTGCTAAATTCTTTATTTAGAAGTAGAAAACTGAGAAAAAATGAAACACATATTCCCAAAATGTATGCAATAATTACCACTTTTATGTTTTTAATGTTCAAAATATAAAAAGATATACTGAAAAATATAAAAGCACTTAAAAACGGTAGAAGATTTTGAAGAGATGTGTATTCTTTTATCTTCTTAAAAGCTCTTAGACTCTCTGAATTTATTGAAAGTAAAACAAAGGGGATTAAGGCAAAGGACATAAGTTTAAAATAAGGAGCTAAATGTTCTTTTGCAAAAACTCTTTCAGCTAACAGGGGAGAAAGATAATAGAGAGAAACAGAAAGAAATAAAGATAAAGGAACTATTACCATAATAGACTTTAGATATATATACTTTGCTGTTTTCACTTTACCTTGAGCATTATACTGAGCTATAAATTTTAAAAGTGCTGTACCAAGCCCGAGCTTTCCTATTACAGAAGTTATCTGAAGCATAGTAAAACTCAGAGCAAATATACCCCAAGCAGAAGCACCAAGATTTCTTGTAACAATTAAAGTAAAAGCATACCCTATAATTAATCCAAGAATTCGTAAAATAAGGAAGGTTAAGCTACCCCGGATAAGTTCTTTAAGATGAATATCTTCAGACAATTTAGTTTTTATCTTATCTATCATTTAATAATATAAACTAATGTTCAAAAAGTAAAAATTTGATTACAGGAATAATTATAATCTTATCTTCTTCTTTGTTTATCAAATAACCTTTTTCAATACCAAATAGAAAACAAAACTGCTTGTTTTCTACCAAGGATTAAACTCTATAATCTCTATTTAGGCTATTAAAGTGTCCTAATATCTAAATTTTTAGGATGTTATAATATTTTTAATTTTATTTTAATATATTTAGGAAAAAATATCAATAAATATCAACTCAGCTTTTTTCTCTAAATATAGTTTACAATTTTGTTTCTAATTATGATGTATTTCCCAAAATTAAGGCTATATGGTAAAACAATCTATAAAGTTTTTAAAAAACTTAATAATTTTACAGAAAATAGATAAGCTGGAGCTTGATCTTAAAGGTACTTAGAGAAAAGGGGATGAGGAAACCATAAAGACAAATAATTTTCTTGTTTTTTATTGCACATTTTTTTCTGTGTTTTATATTTTATTTTTACTGAAAAGTTTTAAATATAAGAAAAATTACTGTAAAGTATTTAAAGTAATGCCAAATTTAAACAAAGATCAGCAAAATTTAAAAGAAGAGATGAAAAAGCATCCTGTATTAACATTTGCAGATATCATAAGAGCTTTGAAAGAACATCCAGAATGGTTAGAAGAACTGAGAAAAATTATTTTAACTACTGAGTTAATAGAATTGCCAAAAAAGTTTGAGGAATTACTTGAGAATGTAAAAAAATTGGATAAAAAAGTTGATAGAATTGAACAAGACGTAGCTATATTAAAGCAAGATGTAGCTATGTTAAAGCAGGATGTAGCCTATTTAAAAGGTGAATTTGGCAGATTTAAAGGAAGGGAATTTGAGAGAACAATAAGAGAAAAATATTATGCATATTTTGGTAAGCTTCTTAGAAAAAGTAAACTTGTTAACTTTGAAGAAATTTTGCCTCTTCTTGAATCTGCTGAGGATAAAAATTTGATCACTGAAGAACAAAAATTATCAGTGCTTCAGCTCGATCTATTAGTAAGTGGCGAGTTAAAACCAACTAAAAAAAGGGTATTTTTAGCAGTGGAAGTATCTTATAGTTTACATGAAGAGGATATTGAGCGTTCAGTAGAAAGAGCTAATATACTTGCCCATCTTCTTAAAAAGGAAGTAATTCCTGTGCTTGTTTCAGTTGAAGTAAAAAGAGAAGTAGAGAAAAAAAGTGAAGATAAAGGAGCCCTTCTTATTAAAACTGATTTTTAATTTACTCTATTTTTCAAAACCATCTTTTATTTTTTAGATAATCATAGATTATTTTAACTGATTCTTTTATGGAGAGTTTACTTGTATCAATTA
>JAJSZS010000029.1 GCA_030262725.1 Candidatus Desulfofervidus auxilii
GGGGTAAGAGGGATAAGTAAGAGGGGTAAGAGGGGTAAGAAGGGTAAGGGAGGTAGATGGGGATTAAAAGATTGTTAGGTTCTTCATTGGCGAAGGAAACAGGTATTAGTCTTTTTTTTAAGATTTCTCAAGCATTTTTTAGTTTTATGACCACAGTTTACCAAGTGACACTTACGAAGTGACACTTACGAAGTGTGGAGAGGTGCGGAGAGGTAAGGGTTTAATTAATGGGTATGATTATTAATGATTATTAATGGGTATGATTAAGAATTTTTTTAATTCGGTGTTGGTAAGAGAAACAGGTATTAGTCTTTTTTTTAAGATTTCTCAAGCATTTTTTAGTTTTATGACCACAGTGCTTCTTGCTCGGATACTTGGAGCAGAGGGGTATGGAATATATGCTTATGCTTTTGCTTTTGTAATGCTTCTTTCTATGCCAGCTCAAGCTGGACTTCCAACATTAGTTATTCGAGAGACAGCCCGAGGTATGGCTGAAGGAAAGCCAGAGTTAGTGCAGGGTATCTGGCGTTGGGCAACTAAAGTGGCAGTGCTTATTTCGTTAAGTCTTTTATTTGTTATAGGGCTTTTTTTCTTACTTTTGAAAGGTAAAAAATTTGGTGTTAAAGAATGGACTTTTTTTTGGGCTTTTTTATTTATACCTTTTATGTGTCTTAGTAATTTAAGAGGAGCTGCTTTAAGAGGGCTTCATAAAGTAGTAATAGGTCAACTTCCTGAATTTTTCATTCGTCCTGCTTTATTTTTTGCTTTTTTATGTATTGAATTTTTTCTTTTTCATCAAAGACTTACTCCTCCACAAGCAATGGCTCTTAATGTGTTTTCTGCAGTATTAGCTTTTATAATAGGAACCTGGTTACTCTGGAGAAATACACCTTTAAGTATATATAAAGCTATTCCTGTTTATGATGGAAAAAAATGGTTTAGTAGTTTCCTTCCTCTTGCCTTCACTGCCGGTATGTGGGTAATAAATAGTCAGGCTGATGTAGTAATGCTCGGTATTTTTAAACCCCCTGCAGAGGTGGGAATCTACAGAGTGGCAGTTCAAATAGCATTGGTAGCCTCTTTCGGTCTTCAAGCAGTAAATATGGTTGTTGCTCCACGTTTTGCTACATTTTATACTAAGAGGGAAATGGAAAAGCTTCAGCGCTTAGTTACCCGGAGTGCTCAGGCTGTGCTTGCTTTTAATCTAATTATTACGAGCTTTTTTATTCTATTTGGGAAAATCTTTTTGGACTTGGTATTTGGCAAAGAATTTATTATTGCTTATATACCACTTTTAATTCTTCTTATAGGTCAATTGGTAAATTCAGCAGCAGGTTCTGTAGGTTTTCTGCTTAATATGACTGGCCATGAAAAAGATACTGCCCGAGGTATGACCTTAGCAGCTGGCATTAATATTATGTTAAATTTCTCTTTAATCCCTTCTTTGGGTCCTAAAGGTGCAGCGATTGCTACAGCAATTTCTATGATAACATGGAATGTAATATTATGGTGGTTTGTACGAAGGCGATTGGGTATTAATAGCTTAGCTTTTGATTTTAAATTTGGAAGTTAGGAAGAGTATATTAAATAAAATCTTGAAAAAATTAGAAATGGATTTTTAAAATAAAGATTAAATTGAGTAAATTTTTAAATAGGTTAGTAATATGCAAAGTTTTGAAGATATTTTAAAAAAAACTACTAAGATAGGCACTCAGGTATTAACAGAAGCTTTTTATAATAGAAAATTTACATTACCTCCAGAACTTAAAGAAGCTTATAAAATCACTAAAGCATTAAAATATATTAAACAAAGATGGCCTGAGTTATGGAATTCAAACAATGATTCAGAGTATCCTGTATTTATTTTTTCTGCTGGATGGCGTTCTGGCTCAACTTTGATGCAAAGATTAGTAATTTCCAGTGGAGAAGTAGCTATATGGGGGGAGCCTTTTGGAAGAGCAGGTATCATACCGAGGCTGGCTATTACTTTAACAGCTTTTAATCATGGTTGGCCTCCAGATAATTTTTTTGATGATGATTCCGATTTATTAAATCTGTCTAATAAATGGATAGCTAATTTAACTCCACCAATTAATTATTTAAAACAAGCTCATAGAGAATTAATACAACAATGGTTAGCAATTCCTGCAAAAAAAAGATTTGGAATATCAAGATGGGGATTTAAAGAAGTGCGTTTAACTATAGATCATGCTCGTTATCTTAAATGGTTATTTCCTAATGCTCGTTTTATTTTCATTTATAGAAATTTATTTGATGCTTATAAGTCTTGGAAAGGGAATCTATGGGGCGATATATGGCCTGGTTATTTTTCTTGGTCACCAATAGTATTCGCACGGCATTGGCGGCTCCTTTTAGAAGGGTATTTACAGGGTTATAAAGAAGTGGATGGAATTATGATTAAGTTTGAAGATTTAATTTCAAATAAAATAGATCTTAATGAAATTGCTAACCATATTGGAGTTAAAAAACTTGATGCATCTGTCCTTAAGAAAAAGATAGGAGGTCCTGATAACCCTAATAAAAAAAAGAGAAAAAAATTTTTAACACCATTTGAATACATGATTCTTAAGTTTATAGGGAGACCATTATTAAAAAAATTAGGATACTGTTAGGAGATAAAAATGAAACCAATAGGTGAATGAATTTTTTTATAAGGAGGTAAAAGGATGAAAGTAATAATGAAGGTATTACCGATCTTTTTTATTTTCATAATATTTTATCCAATTCAAGCTATACAGGCGAGTTTGATTGAATTTGAATATTTGGGTTCTTTTGGCAGAGGTCCCTCGAAAGCACCTGGGGAATTTAATTATCCTTCAGGAATTAGTATAGATCCTACAACGGGAGATGTATATGTGATGGATCAAATTTTTCATAGAATCCAAAAATTTGATAAAGACGGCAATTATATTACACATTGGAAATGTCCAAATGGTTTAGGAGTTGCTGTAGATCCTGCTACACATAATGTATATGTGGCAGTTCCAAATAGTCATAAAATAAGAAAATATACTTCCGACGGTCAATTAATTAAAGAATGGGGAAGTTTTGGGACTGGACCTGGTCAATTTAATACACCAAGAGATGTTGCTGTTAATCCTATCAATGGTCATGTTTTTGTAATTGATAGCGGAAATAAACGGGTACAGGAATTTGATAGTGAAGGCAATTTTATAAAGAGTTGGAGTGGAAATTTTTATAAACCTTTTGGAATAGCTGTAGGTATAGACCCTAAAAATTCGAGTAATTATTATATTTATGTAGCTAATACTGGGGGTGCTACTATTCACAAATATGATAATGAAGGGAATCTTATAAAAAAATGGGGTAGTTGTTGATAATAAAGGTTATGTTTATGTAGCAGATACTGATATGGAGCGTGTCCAAGTTTTTGATTCAGAAGGGAATTTTATAAAGATTATTAAAGGACCCCATAATCTTGAAAAGGGTCCATTTCATCCCAGAGCTGTTGAGGTTAATCCTTCTACAGGGGAAGTTTATGTTACTGCTTCTTATGCACACCGTATAGATCGTTTTGATCCAAATGGAAACTATGAATTTTCTTGGGGACACCATGAAAAAGATGGTGAAGTTTTTAATTTTCCTAAAGGAATAGCTGTTAATCCAAAGACAGGAGAAATTTATGTAGCTGACACTTTAAACCATATTATTAAAGTTTTTTCAAAAGATGGGAAATTTATAAGACAATTTGGCTTTCCTCCTGAGATTGATAGAAGTAAAATGACATTAGATTTCCCTGCTCCTATTGCATTTGATGCTGAAGGTAATATGTGGGGTATAAATAGGGGGATTTATTATCGTGATGATCCAAACTGGGGAAGTGATAAGTATGTTAGAAAATATGATAAAGATGGAAATTTTATTTTTGGTTTTGCTCATCCTGATTTTTGGGAGGGAATGAATGGATTAGCTATTGACATTAATACTGGAGAAATTTATGTAGCAAATACTCCTGAAAACAAAATAATGAAATTTGATTCCTCTGGAAACCTTTTATTAGAATTTGGAACATATGGGGATGGTCCTGGTGAGTTTAATAAACCAGCAGGTATTGCTTTAGATTTAGAAAATGGATGGATTTATGTTGTAGATACAGGAAATAATAGAATAGAAAAATTTGATATGAGTGGACAATTTTTAATGGCTTGGGGAACACCAGGAGATGGTCCAGGTCAATTTAACTTTACACCTTTTAGTGGGATAGCTTTAGATGATTTGGGGAATGTTTATGTAGCAGATTCTAAAAATGGTAGAATTCAAGTATTTGATTCTAATGGGAATTTTATTACAGAATTAGGATCTTTTGGATGGGGACCAGAAAAGTTTGCTTGGCCTGCATCATTAACAATTTATGATGATAAATTATATGTGCTTGATACAGGAGGTAATGAAGTAGAAATTTATGATATTAAGGCTATTCCTATTCCTAATTCTATTTTATTGCTTGGTTCAGCACTCTTTGTTACAGGTATTATAAAAACAAGAAAAAAATTTTTAAGATAAATATTTTGTAATGAATATTTTAATATGTATGTGTCCTTATCCTTTTTTTAGAGCACATGGACAGACGTTACGGGTTTATAATATAGCTAAGCATTTAGCAAAAAGGCATAGACTTTTTTTGTTAGGGATATCTGACGGTAGTTTAAAATTAAAAAATAATTCTTTAGTGTTTGAAATAAAAGATATATTTGAAAAAATTTTTGAGATAAAAATAAGACGAAAAAAATTTATTGAAATCTTAAATTTGCTTACACCAAAATATTCTATAAACATGGAATTTCCAATAATTAAAAAAAAATTATATAAACTTATCTCCCAGATCATAAAAAAAGAAAAAATTGATATTTTGCATGTTAATGGTTCCCCTCTTATCGATTTATTATTAGCTGATTTTAAAGGAATACCCAAAATTTTAGATCTTTGTGACTCTCGTTATTTAATTCATAAAAGAGCATTGAAAAATACTTCTCAAATTTTAGAAACTTTTTTACTTTTTTTTAAATATCTTAGAGTAAAAGCAATTGAAAAGTATCTTATTAAACGTTATGATGCAATAACTTTTATTTCACAAGTTGATGCTTCATTTAGTGCTAAACTGGCAAAAGGTTATTTTGAGGTTATACCTAATGGTGTAGATATAGATTATTTCAAGCCAATTTTTTCTATAGAGGAAGAATTTCCCAGTATTATATTTTTTGGAGCAATGGATTTTAAGCCTAATATTGATGCTGTTTTATTTTTTTATAAAGAAATATTTCCTAAGATAAAAAAAATATTTCCAGACATACGGTTTTATATAGTAGGGAGAGATCCTATAGATGAGATATTGAATTTAAAGCAAGATAAGAATGTAATTATTACTGGTACGGTTGATGATGTTCGTCCTTTTATTATGAAAGCTAATGTGGTAATTGTTCCTATGCGTATGGGAAGCGGTATGAAAAATAAAATTTTAGAAGCTATGGCTTTACAGAAGCCTGTTGTGTGTACTTCATTAGCGGCAGAATCTTTAGATAAAGAATGTCAAAAAATACTTTTTATCGGAGATACACCAGAAGAGTTTGCTAATAAAACAATTATGTTGTTAAAAGATGAAAAAAAAAGGAAAGAGGTTGGATTTAAAGGTAGAGAATTAGTAAAAAAAATTTATAGTTGGGAAAGAAGTGCAGAAAAATATTGTAAATTGTATGAAAAATTAATAAAAGATATATAGATGATTCCTAAAGTTATAATTTTATTTTTATCTACTATCCTTATTTTTTTATCAACTTCTCCTTTAACTTTAATAAGAGCTTATATTTTTTTTCGTCCATTAGTTCAACCTTTTGCTAATAAACATCTTACTCTTTTTGATAATATACCTATAAATGCTCCTTTACCATTAATTGTAATTTTTTATTCATTTCTGGGATGTATATTTAGAAAAGATTTTTCTATTATAGTTCCTAAGGTAATTCCTCTTTATTTTTTGTTATATTGGTCTATTTTTTCTTTATATAATACCAAATATTACTTAGCTTCAATTGGTTTTATTTTTAAAATTTTAACTGCTGTTTCTGTATATTTATTTGTTTATAATGCTATTCAATTTACTGAAGATATTAAAAATATGTTAAAAACTATTTGTGCAATATGTTTTATTTCAATAATATGGGGTTTTTATCAATTTATTTTTAGGAAAGGGAAAATATGGTTTGATGGTATAGTAAGAATTCATAGTTTTCTTGTTGGTGCTAATGAGTATGGAATTTTTTTATCTTTATGTTTAATTGCTACTTTATTAATGATAATGATTTTTGATTCTGAAAATAAATTTTATAAATTTTTATTTGTAATGATAATTATAGCATCTATTTTAGCTCTTAATAGAGGTTCTTGGATTGCGATGTCAAGTGCTTTAATTTTAGGATATTTCTTTTTTCGTAATAAAATAAAATTTCGCTATATTATAGGGCCTATTTTGATAGTTTTTATTGTATTTTCACCTATAATCATATTACGTTTTTCTGAATGGTCGGAAGCTACTCCAGCTAATACATTTTTAGCAAGAATTAATATGTGTAAAATTATTTTAAAACTAATTCCTTACCATCCCTTTATTGGTTTTGGTATAGGTACTGCTGATTTATTGTTTCAAGATCTTTTTGGCATTAGAGCGTGGCCTCATAATGACTATTTGAGGCTTGCTTTAGAAATTGGAATAGGTGTTATTTTTTATGTTTATTTTCTTTTTAGTGTGCTCTTTTTATTTCTTAAGAATCGTTATAAAAATTGGAAATTTAATTTTTGTTTTGTGGTTTTGCTTTTATATTGGATAATAATTTCTATTCCACAAAATATCATAAATGATGTAATAAATTTTCCTTTATTTATGGCGTTAGTAGCGTGTGGAGTAAAATATGTAAATTTAACAGCTACTGAAGATAAAAATTATGAAAGAACCTATTTTTTTAATAGGAATGGGACGCAGTGGGACGACTGTTTTAGCTGAAGCTATTTCTATACATAAAGATTTAGGTTGGATATCTAAATATTTGGAAATTTTCCCTTGGTTACCTTATTTAAGTTTTTTAAATAAGTTGGTAGATATTCCTTTTTTAGGAGTTTATTTAAGAGGTAAGAAAAGACAAAGTAAAGGATTAATAAGTTTTATTCGCCGATTTTTACCTTATTGTGTTGAAAATTATAATGTATGGGAAAAATTTTGTGGAAAGAAATTTTCTTTTGATTATTTGGCTCACCAAAAGGCTTCAAAAGCTGAAAAAGAAGCAATTATTAAATATGTTCGAACTCTTTTAAGATTTCAGGGAAAGAAAAGATTCTTTGCTAAATTTACAGGTCCACCAAGAATTTGCTTTTTACAAAGTATTTTTCCAGATGCTTACTTTATACACATTATAAGGGATCCCAGAGCAGTAGTTAATTCTTTATTAAAAGTAAAATTTTGGCGAGAAGGTGGAGGGTTGGAAAGACCTTGGTGGCAAGGGCTACCAGAGGAATATATAAAAGAATGGGAAAAAAGAAATAGATCTCCTGTTGCTTTAGCTGCACTTCAATGGAAAAGAGTAGTAAGTTTAACTTGGGAAGAAAAAAAATATGTCCAACATGGTCATTTTATAGAAATACGATATGAGGATTTTGTAGAAAAGCCTCATGAATATTTGACTGAGGTTTTTCATAAAGTAGGTTTGGAAGATTCTCCAGAAGCGCATAAATATATTTCTTCCATTGGTAAATTACGTAATATGAATTATAAATATAAAAAAGATTTAAGTAAAGAAGATATAAAACTTATTGAAGAAATTACGAGAGATGTAGCTAATAAAGCTGGATATTACTTTTAAAAAATGAAAGTTTTGATGGTAAATAAATTTTTTTATTTAAAAGGTGGTTCTGAAAGAGTTCTTTTCCAGGAAAGAGAGTTTTTGCTAAATAACGGAATAAAAGTAATTGATTTTTCTATGCAAAATCCTAAGAATCTTTCTTCTGTTTATTCTTCTTATTTTGTCTCTTATATTGATTACTATAATGTAAATGGATTTTTAATTAAATTAAAAAATGCCTTGAAATTTATTCATTCTCCAGAGGCAGTTCGTAAGATCAAGCTCCTTATTCAAAAAGAAAAGCCTGATATTGCACATCTGCATAATATTTATCATCAGTTGACGCCTTCTATTATTCACCCTCTTAAGGAACAAGGGATAAAGATTGTTTTGACTTTACATGATGGGAAATTAATATGTCCCACCTATCTCATGCTTAATAAGGAAACGAAACCTTGTCTCGAATGTCAGGGAAGATATTTTTATAAGCCTTTTCTTAAAAATTGTGCAGGTTCCAGACTTCGAGGGTTTCTTTTAATGATTGAGGCTTACTGGCATAAATTTTTTAAATCTTATGATAAAGTGGATCTTTTTATTGCTCCAAGTCAGTTTTTGGCGGAGATAGTATCACAACGCATTCCACGGGAGAAGATCGTGGTTTTAAGAAATGGAATAGATTTGAATGAGTATAAACCTACTTATGAAGATGAAAAATATGTTCTTTATTTTGGAAGGCTTTCTAAAGAAAAAGGAATAGAGGCTTTGCTTAAAGCTCATCAAGATATTGCAAAAGAAATTCCTCTTAAAATAGTTGGGACCGGAGTAATAGAAGATGAACTAAAGACAAAGTATCCAAGAGCTGAGTTTCTTGGTTATAAAACAGGGGAAGAATTAAAATCCATTATAGCTCAAGCTTCCTTTGTAGTGATGCCTTCTGAGTGGTATGAAAATTGTTCTATGGCTGTGCTTGAAGCTATGGCTTTAGGGAAGCCTATAATTGCAAGTAGAATAGGGGGACTGCCTGAACAGGTAGAGGATGGAAAGACAGGGCTTCTTTTTGAAACGGGAAATGTGGAGGAATTAAGGGAAAAAATGCTTTATTTGTGGAAAAATAGGGATTTAAGGATAGAGATGGGGAGAGAAGCAAGAAAAAAAGCAGAAAGAGAATTTTCCTTAAAAAGACATTGTGAAGAATTGCTACAGATATATAAAAGACTCTTGCAAAGTAACTAAAATGTTAGTCATTTGGGGTTTAATTTTCTGTTTAAGCTTTATTTTTCCTTTTACTTCGGCTTTAGCTAAGCCTTCTACTGAGATTCTTATTGAATTTAAAGAAATTAAGAAAGTAAATTCTTATATTTTTGGACATAATACTTTGGCTTATGATCCATGCACTTATGAAGGAGGGAAGAATTGTATAAATCATGGACAATATACAAATTTTGGTGCTGGACAATGGGATCCCATTCTTAGAAAACCAAACACTGTGTTAGTAGATCTTGCTAAAAAAATAAAAGTTTCAGTTTTAAGATTCCCTGGGGGGTGTGGAACACATCATTATAATTGGAAAAAAGCTATTGGACCTATTGAAAAACGTCCGATGTATAAATTTGGAATTGATGAGTTTATGGAATTATGTAAAGCTATAGGGGCAAAACCTATTATTACTCTTAGTTATTTTACTGGCACCTGTCAGGATTTAGCAGATTTAGTGGAATATCTTAATGCACCTCTTGGGACTAATCCAAATGGAGGGATAGCCTGGGCGGAAGTGAGAGCTAAAAATGGACATCCAGAACCTTATGGCGTTAAGTGGTTTGAGTTTGGAAATGAAGTATGGCATGGGGATCATAGAAAAATTTCTGCTGTTGACCCGAGAGAATATGCAAGGCGTTATTTGAAATGTCGTCAATTAATAAAAAATGTGGATCCAAAAGTAAAACTTGGAGCAGTAATAGGAGAAAGTCCATATGGTTTAGATTGGTGGGGTAGAACAGTTTTAAATATTGTTAAAGATAAAGTTGATTTTGTAGTTATTCATATTTATAGACCTGGTTATCGTTCTAATAAAAACGAAATCCCTGCTAAAGAATTATTTAAAATAACACTTGCTTCTCCTGACCAGATAAAGGATATTTTAGAAAGAATTAAAAAAGAATTGAAAGATTTGACGGGGAGAGAAATACCTATTGCTATTACTGAATACAATGGAAGTTTTATTCAGCAAAAACCAGTTCCTTATAGGCATTCTTTAGGTAATGCTCTTTTTATTGCTGATTTATTGCGAGTATTTATTACTGCTGAAGTTCCTATTTTATGTGCTAATTATTGGCAGTTTTCTAATTCTTATTGGGGATTAGTTTATAATCCAAACTATATGAAAGGGCGGGGCAAATATTACAAAAGACCTAATTATTATGTTTTTGATTTATATGCTAACCATTTTGGAGACATTTTATTAAATACCACTGTGAAATCAGAAACTTATTTTCAACCTGGATATAGAAAAATACTGCCAAGTGGTATTTTGCAAAAATTAAGTGTTTCCAGAAGTAATGATAATAAATTTTTAATAAAGCCTGTTTTTCGATGGTTACCTTCTTGTGTTAAGTTAGAAAAATGTTTTGATTATTGTTTAAAACTTAATTTTAATTGTGAAAATAAAAATATGTTAGGCTTATTTTTTTATGATGAAATTCAAACTAAGTCTAATTGGTTATATTCTTGTGAATTTGAAATAAAGACAGAAAATTTAAGCAACTTTTGGTTTAATATACAAGTTAAAGACCAAAATAATAAAACTATTAAGACTTCAAGAATATTAAAAGGAAATTTCGATTGGACAAAAGTAGGATTTGATTTTAAGACATCTGAAGATATGAAACTTTTGAAATTAATGTTTTTTGCTTGTAGCGAAGAAAATAAAATTGAAGGTAATATTTATATCAGAAATATGAAGATTGAGGAATTAGGACCTGCCCCTCAATATGGACCTACACCTTATATTTCAGCTATTGCAAGCACTAATGAAAAAAAAGATAAAATTTATATTATGGTAATTAATAAAAATCTAAATGAACCAATGAAAACACAAATTAAAATTAATGGTTTCAAATTTAAACCCATAGTTCGTGCTTGGATACTTAATGGTTCTTCGGTTGATACTACCAATGAAGGTTGCCGAGAGCGCGCTAAAATACATTACAAGGAAGTGAAAATAAATCCTAAAGAGGGGTCTTTCTATTTTACTTTTGAACCTCATTCTGTTACAGCTTTAGAACTGATTAAAAAAGAGGATTAATGTAATGGAAGCAGCTATTATTTTAACTTATCGCTGTGTTTGTAGGTGTTATATGTGTAATATCTGGAAATATCCTACTAATCCAGAAGAAGAAATAAAGCCTGAGCATATAGAAAAATTACCTGATAATTTAGCTTTTTGTAATCTGACAGGTGGAGAGCCTTTTTTAAGAGATGATATAGAAGAAATAGTTGATATAGTAATGCGTAAATCAAAAAGGGTGGTAATAAGCACTAATGGGTGGTTTACAGAAAAAATTGTTAATATTGCTAAGAAGTATCCCAAAATAGGAATAAGAGTAAGTCTTGAAGGATTGCCAGCTGCTAATGATGAACTGCGAGGTATGAAAGACGGATTTGATCATGGCTTACGGACTTTATTAGAACTTCAGCGAATTGGTTGTAAGGATATAGGATTTGGTATCACCGTATCTGATAGAAATGCTAAAGATATGATAGAACTTTACCAGCTTGCTAAAGGTTTGGGATTTGAATTTGCTACTGCTGTTACTCATAATTCTTACTATTTTCATAAATACGACAATACTTTTAAAGATCCTAAAATGATTGAAGATTGCTTTAAAGAGTTAATAATAGAACTTCTTCGCACAAAGAGAGTTAAAAATTGGTTTCGTGCTTATTTCAATTATGGGCTTATTCGAAAAGTAAGAGGACAGCCTCGACTTCTTCCATGTGAAGCAGGAACTGAGAACTTTTTTGTTACTCCTTTTGGTGAAGTAGTTCCTTGCAATGGTTCTCCTGAACCATGGGTTATGGGAAATTTGAAATATCAAGACTGGGATGAAATTTGGAATGGTGAACAAGCGCAGAAAGTAAGAGAAAAAGTTAGAAATTGTGATCGTCATTGTTGGATGATAGGAACTGCAGCTCCAGTTATGAAGAAGTATATCTGGAAGCCATTAAAATGGGTAATAAAAAATAAATTACGGGTAATGATGGGAAAAGAACCTTGTTTGGATTAATTTATGAAAATAGCAGTTATCGGGACAAGGGGGTTTCCAAGAGTCCAAGGAGGTGTAGAAAAACATTGTGAAGAACTTTATCCAAGACTGGTAAAACTTGGTTGTAAAGTTCTGGTCTTTACACGAACACCTTACATTCCCTTTGAAAAGCGTTTAAAAGAATGGAAAGGAGTTAGTTTTTTTCATCTCTGGTGTCCACGAAAAAAGTCATTTGAAGCTATTACTCATACTTTTCTTGCTGTTCTTTTAGCTAAAAAATGGAATCCAGATATTTTGCATATTCATGCAATAGGGCCGTCTTTAATGGTTCCTTTGGCTCGTGCACTTGGATTTAAAATTGTTATGACTCACCATGGACCAGATTATGAAAGAGCTAAATGGGGGAAATTAGCTAAAAAAGTTCTTAAAATAGGTGAAAAATGGGGAGTTGCTTATAGTACTCGTATTATAGCTATTTCTAAAGGAATTAAAGAACATATAAAAATTAAATTTGGGAAAGAAGCTATTTTTATTCCAAATGGTGTTTATATTCCTAAAATTATTTCTTCTGGAGAAGAACTTAGACGCTGGGAACTCAAACCAAAAGGATATGTCTTTACTGCTTGCCGATTTGTGCCTGAAAAAGGACTTCACGACTTAATAGAAGCATATCGGAAACTTAAAAATCCACCTTTTAAGCTGGTTATTGCAGGGGATGCTGACCATGAAACCTCTTATAGCCGAAAACTTAAAAAAATTGCCTCTGAAACGCCTGGTGTTGTGCTTACAGGTTTTGTTTCTGGAAAGAGATTAGGTGAACTTTTTTCGAATGCAGGACTTTTTGTATTACCTTCATATTATGAAGGACTTCCTATTGCACTTTTAGAAGCTTTGAGTTATGGCTTGCCGGTATTGGTAAGCGATATTCCTCAACATAGAGAACTTCCTCTTGAAAATTATCGGTATTTTCAAAAAGGAAATATTGCTGATCTTTCTAAGAAAATGGTAGAGCTTTTTGATATAGGAATTTCAGAGAAAGAAAAAAGGAAATATATTTCTTTAATTCAAAATGAGTATAACTGGGATAAAATAGCTGAGAAAACATTAAAAGTTTATGAAGAAGTTTTATGAATTTTTTTCTCAAAAAATTTGATAAGTGCTTCAAATAATTTTTTTAAATCTTGCTGAAGATTGCGACAGAATTCAAGTTGTTCTGAAAAACCTTAAGAAAAATCAATTTACTGTCTCTCTATTAAAACCACTTTAGGTTTCTTTTTCCCAGCTTTCAAAAAATCATTGTCCGTTGTGTATATTTCCGTGCAGTCTTTGCAGCAAATATAAATTAAACTATCAACAGCACTAATCCCGGTTCCATGGCTAAGATAAGCAGCTTCTTCCAGCACCTCCCAGTTCAGTTCTCTTGTCTCACATACTCCCTCTTTAAATGCCTCAAAAAGAGCGTGTTTCTTCTCTCATTTTCTTTATTTCCTCAAAAGCCTTTTTTGCCTGCTCTTCACTAAAACTACTTTCCTCTATCACTTCCAGAACTTTCATACCTGCTCTTTTTTTCCTTTTCTCAAAAAGTACCTCCTCAAGCCATTCATTTATTATTCTGCTAACACTTTTTTTCTCCCGCTCAGCAATTTTCTTTATTTCTCCTAACAAAACAGGTTTTATTGTTATTGTTATTCTTTCCATCCTCTTCACCTTCTGCACCTTTTTCTTATAAGAATATCGTATCATATCTAAAAGTAAAGATAAATTTTTTTAAACTATTTAGATAAAAGCCATCAGCAAACTTATATACAGGTGACGATAAATAGCTTTCTATTCTATAGCATCTTAAATTTATTTTTTTGCGGCTTCCTTTTTATATTGATAATTTTTACCCCTGAATGAGGAATAATCATGAAAAAACAGATGATATTATTGGCAGATGCAATTATAGCTGCAACCTGCCTAACAAAAGGTTTGAAGTTATTTACTTTTAACAGAAAAGATTTTGCATATATAGAAGGTATAAAGTTTTTTGATTTAAAAATAAAGTAAATAATTGGAATAAGGGTATCAGAAGAGACTTAGAAATAATGGGATGAAAATAGTTGGTGTAGAATACAAGGTATTAGTTTAAAAATTTTAGAATAAATTCATAAGCAGGAATTATATAAACTTTTAAATTTTCTTTTACATCCAG
>JAJSZS010000030.1 GCA_030262725.1 Candidatus Desulfofervidus auxilii
CTTGTTAGAGTTATCTATGCCTTGCTTACTAAAAGGATGCTCTTTAATCCAACTCATTGCTTATAGTTGACTCCTTATCTTAATAAAGCATCAATACTTGGTATCATCATTTCCCCACGCGCACTTCGGAGATAAGCTGCTTCACTAGGGCAAGCAACAACACAAGCACCACAGGCATCACATAAAAATGGTCTTACTTTTGCTATACCCTTTTCCTCATCTATTTCGCGAGCATTATATGGACATACCTCTACACAGATTCCACAACCCACACATTTTGATTCCTTAACCGCAGACACAAACATGGCATTTGGCGCTGGTAATTTCTTTTTAGCTAAGAAGGTTAAAATCTTACCTACAGCGTCCTTAGCAGTAAGAATTGTCTCTTCAAAATTTCTAGGAGAATGAGCCAATCCTATAGGGAAAATGCCATTAGTGGAAAGTTCAAAAGGTTTCATTATTTTCTTAATAGCCTCTTCATACGGATAGGCATTTGTATCTGTGTCAAAAAATCCATCTTGATCTAGTTTATAATTTAAAAGTCTTGCCAATCTTTTATTATTTTCTACATTTGGCACTATTCCAACACTTAATACTACAAGATCTGCCTCTAAAGATATATCTTTCTCTTTTGCTATATCATATACTTGAACTTCTAATTTTCCATCTTTAGCTTTAACTTCAGGGTATTTTTGGGCATCAAACCGAATAAACTTTATTCCTTTTTCTAAAGCCTTCTTATGATAATCTTCCTTAAAACCATAAAGGGTTAAATCTCGGTAAAGAATAGTAACATCAATACCTTTCTCCTTCAGTATTAAAGCATTTTTAATTGCCTGTGCACAACATATCCGACTACAATAAGGATATTCTTTATTTCTAGAACCTACACATTGAATCATTACTACATTTTTAGCTGAAACAGTATTTTCTTCTAATTTTTTCTCTAGTTCCCTTTGGGTGATAACTCTTGTATCTTCTCCATAAAGAAATAAACCTTTTGGATTAAATTCTTTAGCACCTGTAGCAAGAATAATTACTCCTGCATGGACAGAATGGATAGTGTTTTCTTTATCTTTGATCTCTGCATAATAATGGCCTGCATATCCGTAAATATTATTTATTTCTGCATTTAAATAAACATTAATATTTTGATTTTCTTTAACTTCTTTTATTAATTTCTTAACATAATTTGCAATATCATTTCCTTTTAAATCTCTTTTTAAATGTTTTGATAAACCACCTAATTCATCATTTTTTTCTACTAAACTGACAGTAAAACCTCTTTTTGCTATACAAAGAGCTGCTTCTAAACCCGCAATTCCTCCTCCAATAACTAAAGCAGTACCATCAAATGTATCTACTGGTGGAGGTGCAGCTTCAGCTTGTTTTACTTTTTCTACACCAGAGGCTATTAAAGCAAAAGCCTTTTTAAACATTGCTTCTTTATCTTGATGAACCCTAATTACATCTTCTCTTAACCTTAAAAATTCAGCTAATAATGGGTTAAGACCTGCCATCATCACTGTTCTTCTAAATTTAAGTAACTTTTGCAAAGGCGTACAAACAGCTAATACTACTCTGTTTACCCCTGAAGCCTTAATCTTTTCTGCTGTTTCTTTAATGGTAGGAGGTGTACAACAGGCTTTTATTATCTCTACATGAGTAACTTTAGGAAGTTTTTTTACCCTTTCTGCTAATGTTTCTAAATCTAAATATTTATTAAATTCATCAAAGCACGAGCATATAAATACACCAACCTTTACCTCTTCTCCTTTTACATCTCTTAATGAAGGAGGAGATGGAGGTGAAAAATTGGGGGAACCTAAAAAATCTAAGATTTCAACAGCAGCTCCATAACCTTCCCAAACTGTCTCTGGATTACCTTTTGGCCCTGTAAATTCACCAATAGCAAAAATACCTTCTTTGGTAGTTTTGGCACAAGTAAAAGGCAATTTTTTGCAAAACCCATGCTCTTCAGCTTCTATCCCAGTAATTTTAGAAAGTTTTTCAATTAAAGTTGGAGGTTTTTGACCAGTTATAAGGATAACTAAATTAACTTCTAAATTCCTTTGCTGTTCACCTAATACATATTCAATATTTATATTTTCATCTGATGCCTTTTTTATTTCCAATGAATCTGCCCTAACAATATTCACTCCTTCATTTAATGTCTTTTCATACCAGCGATAATGCCCTTTTCCAAAACCTTTGAATTCTTTTAAAAAAATAGTTACTTCTGTTTGGGGTAAAATCTCCTTTATTTTATGTGCCCTATAAATGGCAGAGATACTGCAATTGTAAGGTTCATATTCAATTCCTTGATTATATTGAGGCGTTACTATAATAGCTATTTTTTTAGGAATTTCACCATCAGAAGGTCTTTTTATTGAATTTTTAACAAGGTTTGTTAATAAAGATTTTCTTGTTAAATCATTTGATTTTACTACATTAATAAATTTGCCATATCCAAATTTGGCTAAATCTTCTTTATTAGGCTCATCAAATTCGGGAGCTAACACAATTGCACCAACATTAAGTTCTATTATTTCATCTGGTCTATTTAACTTTAGACACCCTGTAGGACACACTTTTTCACATTCTCCACACTTTGTACAATGTTCTTGATCAATTATGAATATATTTTCCCAGCCTACTTTAGGCAAAACATAAATAGCCTTTCTGCTTTTACCATTTTCATTTACTTCTACTGGGCATACCCTAATACATGCCTCACATTCTGTACAAGCAAGGTTATTTATATAAGGATCTCTTTTTTTAACCTTTACTTTAAAATTTCCAGGTTCTCCAGAAATTTCTAAAATATCTGCATTATAAAACACTTGTAAGGCACCTAAACCAATAAAAAGTCTTTGAGGCATAGCTCCACATATCCAGCAAAAATCAAAAGGAAGTTGAGTTAATAACTGATTTTTATATTGATCTACATAATCACCTCTATTAAGGATAACACTTTTATATCCTATTTTTCCTAAGGCATAAGCCAATCTATAACCTGCAAGACTTGTCCCATATATAAGAACAGTGCTTTCCTTTGACATATTTGCCTCCTCACAAGAAAATTTCTTGTTTGGCAGGATTGGGTCCTAACTGATAGATACGCTCAGTAAATTCTGTACAAACTTCTGCAAATCTAGGACCTTCAGATGCTCCTATCCAAGAAAGTCTTACCCTTTCTGGTTCTAAACCAAATGTTTTTAATAGTTGTTTAATCATAGCCATTCTTCTTCGCGTATAATAATTTCCTTTTTGATAGTGACAATCTCCAGGATGGCAACCACCAACTAATACACCATCAGCACCATCTAAAAGAGATTTTAAAATAAATACTGGATCCACCCTGCTTGAGCACATTGTTCGAATAACTTTTATATTCGGAGGATATTTAAGCCGACTTACTCCTGCTAAATCAGCTGCTGTATAACTACACCAATTACAAAGAAATGCTACTATATTAGGTTTGAATTCACTCATTACTCTCCTCCTATTCTTCTATTTCATGGAATTCTTCTGTTTCATAAATAGTAAGTGGTAATGCTTCTTCAAGGTCTCTACCAGGAAGATAGTTAAAAAGTTGTTGAAGGTCGCTACCTATTGTTTTGAATATTCTAGCTACAGGAATATTAACAGGACATACATCCTCACACATTCCGCAAGCTACACAAGATGTAGCCATATGTGTCATTCTGCCTAAATGAAAAAGCAAGGTATCCACAGGTAGCTTTATAGTCCCTTTATCTTGAAGCATGTTATAGTAATACATAGGACTATAATCAAAAGTAGCAGACTCAAAAAAACAATCTTTACAATAACAAATCGGACAAACATAAGAACAACAATGACAAGCAATACATCTATCAAAAATTTTAACAAGTCCTTCAATTCCTCTTATTTCTTCTTTGATTCTTTTAGATATATTTTCTTTTTCTTCTTTTCTCTTTTCCAAAAGTACATCAGAAATAGAGCTATAAATTTCTCCTTCTTCCAATGTTAATCCTAAAGCTTGAGCAATCTCTTTCCCTCTATCTGTAGGAAAAGAAAGCACAGGTTTTTCTCTACCTATTTGTGAGACTATTATATCAGCATATAAAGGGCGAAAATTCTCACAACCTGCACATACAGGTCTGATTCCTGATGGATTTTCTCCATTTTTTAAAGATTCTTTATATCTTGAAATTAAATTATCATTTATAACTTTTTGGTCAATTAAAACTTCATACGGATAAACACCACCACATTCAAGCCCTATTATAATTATATTTTCAAGATGTGCTTGGTTTAATTTAGCCAATTCTATTAATGCTCTTATTTCACAAGGTCTTAATACAACCGCAACAGGTTCTAAAGGGGCATTTTTTAAAGTAAAATAAGATATTACTTTACCTCCATTAGCAGGCATTGCTGGAAAATCAGGAACTAATCCAGAAAGATTATCTTTTGAAACAACTAATGAATAAGCAACTTTCCCTAATTTATCTTCTAAACTTCGTAAGGCTATTATTCCTTTAACTAATTTTTTTTCTAACAAGGTTTCCAAAAAACCCAAAAGCCCAGATGTGCCTAACTCTGTTACTTTTGCCATTTGCTTTCCCCTTCTCAAATATATTTTTATTTACTACTCCGTAAGTAATACGTCAAGTAAAAATTTATGATATTAAAGATAACTTGACTGTTTTAAACTTACCATTAAAAATGAGATATGTGTGGAATAAAAAAACTCATTCCAAAGGTCACAAATACAATAAAAAAGCATAAACTCATTTCTGAAAATGAACATATACTTATAGCAGTTTCTGGTGGGCCTGATTCTATAGCTTTATTACATATACTTTATCATTTAAAACATGACTATAATTTAAAACTAGGTATAGTGCACTTTGAGCATGGTATAAGAGGAGAAAGCTCTTTAAGAGATGCAAAATTTGTAGAAAGAGTAGCCAAAAATTTAAATCTACCATTTTATATAGGTTATGGTAAGGCAAGGGAATATGCTAAACAGAAAAAGCTTTCTTTAGAAGTAGCAGCACGAGAATTGAGATATAATTTTTTTAATGAAATATTGTCAAAAACAAAAGCAGATAAATTAGCATTAGGACATACTGCTGATGATCAAGTAGAGGAGATTCTAAGAAGATTTTTAAGGGGCACAGCAGATTTAAGTGGAATTCCTGTAAAAAGAGGAAAATTTATTCGTCCATTGCTTTTTATATATAAAGAAGAAATTTTAAAGGCACTTAAAGAAGATAATATTGATTATGTAATTGATGAAACTAATTTAAACAGAAGATTTTTCCGAAATAGAATAAGACTTGAACTTATCCCTATTCTTTTGAAATTTAACCCAAAATTTAAAGAAAATCTTTTAGATATGGCTTTAATTTGGAAAGAAGAAAGAGAATGGTTAAAGATTTTAATAAGAGAAGCCAAAGAAAAAAGTGTAGAGAAAGTAAAAGAAGGCGTAAAAATAGACCTTTCTTTATTTTCTCAATATCATCCTGCTTTAAAAAGACATATTTTAACAGAAATATTACAAGAACTTTCTTTACCTTTTACTAAACGACATATTGAAAATCTTTTAAAAATTGCTATTCCTTATGGACCTCATAAAATAATCAGTTTACCTAAGGGTTTTAAGGGGTATAAAGAAAGTGCTTATTTATTTATTACTCCTGTTCCTTTTAAAGAAATTGAATATCATTATGAAATAAATGCTCCTGGAACAATAAATATAAAAGAGATTAATCTTACATTTAAAATCGAAATAATTGAAAAAAAGCCAGAAACAAAAATAGACATTTCACCAGATAAAGCCTATTTTGATTTTGAAAAAGTCTCTTTTCCTATTGAAATCAGACCTTATAAACCTGGAGATCGATTTTATCCTATAGGAAGAAAAGGGAGTAAAAAATTAAAAGATTTTTTTATCGATAGTCATATTCCATATTCAGAAAGAAAAAAATATCCTATTTTTTTAAGTGATAAAAAAATAATTTGGATTGCAGGTTTATGTATGGATGAGAGAGCAAAGCCTACTTCTAAAACAAAGAAATGTTTAATTATTACAAAACTCCAATAATTTTCTAACAAACGAAAAAACTATTGACAAAAATTATAATGTTGTGATAAATATTCTGAAAATTTAGAAGGAGGTGAAAACAGATGCCAGTAGTAGAGTACAAAGGAAAAAAGTTTGAGGTTGATGAAGACGGATTCTTATCTGGAGGTATAGATGTTTGGTGTCCAGAATGGGTAGAGTATGTTAAGGAATTGGAAGGTATTAAAGAAATAACTGATATGCATTGGAAATGTATTCATTACCTCCAGGACTATTACAAGCAAAATGGAATTGCCCCTATGATCCGTGTATTCTGTAAGGCTGTTGGTCTTAAGTTGAAACAGATTTATGAATTGTTCCCATCTGGGCCAGCAAAAGGCGCTTGTAAAATGGCTGGTTTACCAAAACCCACAGGGTGTGTATAGACAAAAAATCACCCCCATCTTGAGGTGGGGGTGATGTTTTTTAAAAGAGGGCTTTAATAAATTCTTTTGCTTCAAAGGGACGTAGGGCTGTAATTTCTTCTCCTATGCCAATAAAACGTAAAGGAATTTTAAATTCATGGCAAATACTTATAACAATCCCTCCTTTTGCTGTTCCATCCAATTTTGCAAGAATAAGACCTGTAATATTTAATGCTTCATGAAAAAGTTTTGTTTGTGAAATGGCATTTTGACCAGTAGTAGCATCTAAAATAAGCAGAATTTCATGTGGAGCATCAGGAATTACCTTTTTCATAACACGTTTTACTTTCTTTAACTCTTCCAGAAGATTTACTTTTGTATGAAGTCTTCCAGCAGTATCAATAAGAACAATATCCATGTTCCTTTTTTGAGCCATTTGTAAGCCATCAAATACAACAGCAGCAGGATCTGCTCCGCTTTTTTGTTTATAAATATCTACTCCAACCCTTTCAGCCCAAATCTCTAACTGCTCTATTGCTGCAGCACGAAAGGTATCAGCTGCAATTAAAAGCACATTTTTACCTTGTTCTTTATAGTAATGGGCTAATTTGGCAATAGTAGTTGTTTTCCCTACTCCATTTACTCCTACAACCATAAATACAAAAGGTTTTGAAGAATCTACATTTAAGGGAGGTGTTTCAAATGATAAAAGAGAAAGCATTTCTTCTTTTAAATGCTGTTTTAATTGTTCTAAATTATTAATCTCTTTACGACTGACTTTTTTAGTAAGTTGTTGTATCAAATCCTGAGTTGCCTTTACACCTAGATCTGCCATAATAAGAATCTCCTCAAGCTCTTCTAAAACTTCCTCATCTATCTCCTTTTTCCCTAACATAAGCCGGTCAAGTTTAGAAGTAAAACTTTGACGTGTCTTACTTAAACGCTCTTTTAAGCGAGCAAAAAGACCTTTTTGGGGTTCTTTTTTTTCTTCAGGCTCTTTCTTTTTTCTAAACCACTTTAACATCTCTCTTCTCCTCTAAGGAGATTGAAAGCACTCTTGAAATACCTTTTTCCTCCATAGTTATACCAATTAGTTGATTAGCTATTTCCATAGTAGCCCGTTTATGAGTAATAATAATCAATTGCATTTGTTCTTTTAATTTTAAAAATAATTTACAAAGGTACTTAAGGTTTCTTTCATCCAAACCCGCATCTACTTCATCTAAAATACAAAAAGGACTAGGTTTTACAAAATAAAGGCTAAAAAGAAAAATAAGAGAAATAAGACATCTCTCTCCCATAGAAAGTAAATGATGTGTCACCCTTTTCCCAGGCAATTTTACTTTAAAATCTATTCCAGAAGAAAGGGGATGATTTGGCTCAATGAAAAAGATTTCACCTTTTGCTTCTCCAAAGATGGATTTCAAAAGAGAGCAAAATCTTTGATTAACTTCATTTAAAGTGGAGGAAAAAAGATTAAGAGAGGTTTTGTCAATAGTCTTAATTGCCTTTTCTAAATCATGAAGAGAGGTTTTTAGATCCCTCTCTTGATTTTTAAGAAATTCATATCTTTCTTTTATCTCTTCATATTCATCAATAGCTCCCAGATTAACTCCTTCCATTTTTAATAAACATTGTTCAAGAAAAACCTTTTTTTCTTCTAATTCTGCTTCTGATAAATCAATAGGAGGGGAAGTTGTTTCAGAAAGATTATATTCTTTATTTAACCTTTCTTTAAGAACATCTATTTCCCCAGCTAATTTTGAATTGCTAAGTTCATAATTTTTTATCTCTTCAATCAATTTTTGCATATTTATTTGACATCTCTTTATTCTTTCAGTTACTGTTTCGATTTGTTTTAAAATATCTTCTTTTTTCTCTTTTAACTCTTTTATTAATACATTGAGGTCTTTCTCTTCACTTTGATAATTATTAAACTCTTTTTTCTTAATCTCATATTCATTAATCAAAAAACTCATTTGCTTTTTTATTTCTAATAATCCTTTTTCACATTCCTTTTGTTGAAAAAATAACTTTTCTTTCTTTTGCTCAAGTCTTTGTTTTTCTTTTATCAGTTTTTTAAGCCGTTTTTCTCCTGTATTTACTTCCCAAAGAAATTTATTCAAATCCTTTTCTTTTTTCTGTTTAGTTATCTCTATCTCTTTTATTCTTTCTTTCAATAAAGAAACTTCTTCTTCTAAATCTTTTAATTCCTTCTTTTTTTCCTCTAAAAAATTTTGTTTATCTTTTATCTCTATTTCATAATGTTTTAATTCTTCAGTATATTCTATTATTTTCTTTTCAATTTCTTCTTTTTGCAAAGAGGCGTATTTTAAAAATTCATTTTGTTTTATTTCCTCTTCCTTTAATTTTCTTTTTTGCCATGAAATGTTTTCTATCTCTATTTTTATTTGTTTTAAAGTTTCATTTGAATGTTTTATATTTTCTTTTAACCTTTTTAATTTTTCCCTTAAATAAAAAAGTTTATTTTCAATTGCTTTTATAGCTTTTTCTAAAAAATCACAAATTCTTTTTTGAAAAAGATACTCCTTCAATGTACCTTGTGAAAAACCTTTATGTAAAATCCCCTCTGTTGTTAAAATATCTCCTTTTGGTGTAACAAAAATGAGATTTGAATAATTAAGTAATGTTTTAGAAAATTCATTAACCAATATTACGTTTCCAAATAACCTATGTGCTGCTAAAAGATAGTCTTTTTTTATTTTAATACAATTTAAAAGAGGTATACCAATTTTGGGAAGAGAAAATGAAATTTCAAAAGGGCTTAATAATATTAAGGAAAAATGTGTTTCTGAATGCTTATTTTTTATTTCCAAAGCCCTTGAAAGATCATTAATAAGCCAGCCATTACTTGCCTTTAATCTTAAAACTGCTTCTACTGCATCCTCTAATCCATGTGCATCATCAATTATATCAATTGCTGCTTTCATATCTTTCTCAGGAGGTGAGGCGGATTGATAATTATTAAGCCATGATTTAGCATTTTTTAAACGTGATTTGAATTTAATAGCAGCTTCTTCTAATCTTAAAATGGCTTTTTGCCAACGCTGTTTCTTTTCAATTGCTTTTTCATAAAAATTCTGCAATTTTTTTTGCTCTTCCTCAATTGTCTCCAATTTTTTATTCAAAATTTTAATTTGATTTGAAATTTTTTCTAAAATTTGAGAGCTTTTTCTTTTTTGTTCTTCTAATTTATTAAGTTTTTCTTTACTCTTTTTTAATTCTTCTTCTTTTAATATTTTTTGATGATAAATATGCTTAAGTTCAATATTAAATTTTATTATTTTTTCTTTTAAATAACCAAGAGTAGTTATTTTTTGTTTAAGGATAAAATGCTCTTTTTTTAAATTTTCTATTAAATCATTTATTTCTTCTTCCAATATCTGTTTTGTCTTTTCTGCCGAAGAAATTAATTTTTCCAAATCTTCCCTTTCTTTTAATATCTCCTGAAGCTGTTTTTCTATATCTTCTGAATCTTTTAATAGAAGTTTTTTTTGTCTTTCTAAATTTTCTTTTTGATTTTCAAAATTATGTTTTTGTTGTTCAAAATTATTAAAAAATACTTCTAGCTGTTTTATTTCAGTTTTTATTTCCCAAAAATTTTCTTCTTTTCTTTTGAGCTCTTCTTCAAGAACATTAAGCTCCTTTTCAAATGAACTTTTTTCTTTTGAAAAATAATCAATTTTTTCTTTAAGCACTTTCTTTTCTTCTTTTAATTTAGCAATTTTATTCTTAATTTCTATTAAAGTATTATATTTTGCTTTATATCTTTTTAGTAAAAGAGAAACATTAACTTTGTATAAGTCTTCTTTAGTTTTTAAATATTCCTTTGCTTTTTTGGCTTGAATATGTAATTTTTTAACCTGCCTTTCTACTTCATTTAATATATCTTTAAGACGCAAAAGATTTTGTCTTGTTTCCTCAATTTTTTTCAAAGTCTCTTCCTTTTTTGCTCTATATTTAGTCACACCAGCTGCTTCTTCTAAGAGCCGCCGTTTTTCAATTGGAGAAAATTCAAGAATATGGGCTACTTGACCTTGATCAATAATAGCATAATTTTTCAAACCAAAACCAAAATTTAAAAGTGTCTCTTTTATATCCTTTAAACGGCATGGTTTTTTATTTAAAAAATATTCCCCTTCACCAGAACGAAAAATGCGTCTTGAAATCATCACTTCTGATTTTCCTTCTAGCACTATTGAAACTTCAGCCATATTAACAGAAGGATGCCTATCTGTACCATTAAAGATTAAATCCTCATTACTTTTGCTACGTAATGATTTAAAACCTTGTTCACCCAAAACCCATTTAATAGCATCTACTAAATTGCTTTTACCGCATCCATTTGGACCAACAATAGCTGTAATACCAGGAGAAAAATGAATGGTAGTAGTATTAGCAAAAGATTTAAATCCTTTAAGCCTTAAGGTTTTAAGAAAAGGATTCATCCTTTATAAAAGGACAGAATATAATTTATTTTTTTCAATTAGATGAATAACTTCTATACCTCTTTCTTTTAAAGTTCTAGCGATAAAACGGCGATGGCAACGCCAAGGAAATTTTTCTGCACACATAACTACTGCCACTTCCTTTTTTATAATTTTTTCTAAACTTTCAATGCCTTTTTTATATTCTTCTGTCTGCATATATGCTTCATAACCACCTTTCCTATATCCACCTAACTCCTTTCCCATATAGACGTAACGAATACCATTTTTATTTAAAAATTCTCTTAAATTTTCCTGTTTAAAATGTTCAAACCGACTTGTAGGAAAACTCCTCACATCTATTAGACACTTTATACCATGAGCTTTAAGCAACTCTAAAAATTCTTCCTTTGTTCTAGTACTAGAGCCAATAGTGTAAACTCGCACTTTATTTTTTGGCGAGTTTACTTAATGCTTCTTCAAGTTGGCGGACATTTGCACCTACTATCATCTTGCCATCTTCTAAATAAAAAGTAGGTACTCCAGAAATTCCCAACTTTTTCCCTATTTCCATTGATGTTTTGATTAATTTCTTACCTTTTTCACACTGATAACTCTTTGTTTTATTTTCTTTTTTCCATTCTCCATTCAAATAAGCTAACAAGTCTAGCTTACGGCAGATAGCTTCTATTGCTTCTTCTTTCCCTCTTGGAAGATGTACTGGATAGAATATAAGTTTAACCACAATGTTATATTCATCAGCCATTCTTTTTATCTCCGGCACCATTCGATTACACCAAGGACAACGGGGGTCTGTAAACATATAAACAGCATGATGAGCTGTAGGACTAGGTGTATACATTATAGCAACAACCTTTTCCAAATCATTTTTCAGATTTAAAAAGAGTTTTGTCTGCTTCTTCTCAATTTCTTGAAATGGTATACTTTCTTTATTGCTAAACATTTGTCCAGAAATAACAAAGTCTTTTCCCACATAAAAAGCCGCATAACGACCTCTTATCTGCACAATCACTTCACATAGTCCTTTTACTTCACGTTGTGAAATTATCTCAGTATCAGATGGCAACTCAAAAGGGACATGTTTTTGAATACTTTCAAGTGTTATTTCTTCACAACCTCCATAAGCATAAATTGGAAGAAGTGCTAGAAAAAATAATCCTACCAAAAACCTTATAAAACACCTCTTCATCACATCCTCCTCATTTATTTTCCTCACCAAAGCACAAATTGACTTATATGTCAATGATAAAAATTTATTCAAAACGATAAACTTTTCTGATTTTCTCTATCACTTGCCAACGACATTTAAGCCCTTTAGGGAAAAGCACTAAATCACCTTTAGCAATCTCTACCTTTTTACCATCAGGTGTTTCTATTATTGCTTTACCATCTAAAATATAGCATCTTTCATCTTCAAAATACTCCCAATCAAAGCTAGATGGCTCACATTCCCATGGACTCCAATTATCAACACCAAGAGATTTTAATCTTTCTTCTGTAGGTTTTTCTTTTTTAATTTCCATTTTCTACTCCTTTTATAATTTTTTAACTGGCAAACTGCCAGTATTAAACCCCTCAGCTACCTCCACGAAATCCAATATTTATATCCTGACCTTCTACAATAACAGGCACACGTCTTTGTCCCTGAGAATATTTAAGCATCTCTTCAAGTTTTGCGGGATTCTTTAAAACATCAAAATAAATAACCTCATAACCTTCCCTGGCATATGCTTCCCGAGCAGCCCTGGTATAAGGTCAAATCTCTTTACCATAAATTAATACTTGTTTTGCCATTTTTAACCTCCTACTATTAATTATGTTATTTTTATACTTACTAAAATAAAATAAATTATTAATAATAAAATGGGGG
>JAJSZS010000031.1 GCA_030262725.1 Candidatus Desulfofervidus auxilii
GCTCTACATGTGTATGTGAAATATGTAATTTATGCATAAATCGTAAATGGAGAGAAGAAAATAATTGCAACCTTATAATTCCTAAGCATTTAGCATGTTTAGCTGGTGAACAACATCCTTTTGCTACTATTATAAGTTGTTCAGATTCTCGTATAGTCCCTGAGATTTTATTTGATACAGGCATGGAAGATCTATTTGTAATTCGTGTAGCAGGAAACACATGGGATGATGTGGCTTTAGGAAGTATTGAATATGGAGTAGCACATGCTCATACTCCAGTTTTAGTAATTATGGGACATCAACATTGTGGAGCAATAACTGCAACAGTAAATGCTGTGCTGGAAAAAGAATGGCCTGAAGGAAAATATATCAAAAGAATTATAATAAAATTGCTTCCTCCTGTTCTAAGCGCTATTAAAGAACTTGGATGGGATGCTCCTAAGGAAGAAATAATTGATCTTGCAATTAAGAAAAATATAAAAAATATAATAAATTTAATAAGAAGAAATAGTCGTGTTGTAAGAGAATTAGAAGAAGAAGGTAAACTTAAAATAATAGGAGCTGTTGTTTATATGGAAGGGGATCCAGATAAAGGTATTAGCCCAGGTGAAGTAGTATTTGAAGATGATCCAAGATGGTAAAAAATACAATTTGACAAATATTTTTAGTTTGCTTAAAATAAATTGAGATTATTTAAAATAAATTAAGCTTATGAAAAAGTTAATATATTTTATTCTTTTTATCTTTTTTTTTAATAGTTGCCTAAAAACAGACTTTACTTCCTCCTTTTCTCCAGCTTTTTTTGAAAAAAATCACCTAAATAAGACTTTTGATATTACAAAAAAAAACCAAAAAAATTTTTCATATGAAATTCTTCAATCTAAAAATGAAAATTCTAAAGATGAAATTTCTAAAGATAAAATAATAGAACTTCCTCCTTTTAAAAGTAATCAAACAATTAAATCTGAGAAAAAATATCCTTTATTAAAAAAAATAAATTGTGAAAAACTTACATCTTTAAAAAAGCCAGTAATTATTAATGTAGAAAATATGCCTATTCTTGATTTTATTATTTATGCTTTGGGAGAAACATTAAAAGTGCCTTTTGCTGCAGATGAAAAAATAAAACTAAAAAAAGATCTAATTACTTTATATATGCCTAAACCCGAAGCTCCTGCTAAAGTTCTTGAAAGAGTAATTAATCTTTTAGAAGATAAAGGTCTTTATATAGAAGAAAGAGCTGAAGCCTTGTTTATTTATTCCAAACCTCCTCAGCCTCAAAAACTTTTTGATATTCGCTTTGGTCTCGAGGTCCCTGAAAGTCCAGTAACGATTCTTCAAGTTATTCCCTTAAAATATGTTAAATCTTCAGACATTATCGAATTAATAGAAAATTATGTAACAACTAATGTAAAAATGAAACCTTATAAAGAGACTATTCTTTTACTTTATGGAGAAGCTTCCCAAATAAAACAAATAACTGAAATTATTAAAAGTTTTGATATTCCTTATTTAAAAGAAAAAAAAATTGCATTTTTGAAAATAACTTATTGGAAAGTTGATGAGTTTTTGATTCAATTAAAACAAATATTATCAGCCATAGGATTAAAAATAACAAATATTCCTTCAAAGCCTGGTATAATGTTGATCCCTGTAAAATCTCTTGAAAGTATCTTTGTTGTTGCTCCGGATGAAGAAAGTTTAAAACTTGTATTGGACTGGAAAGAAAAACTTGATATACCAGAAGCTGCCGGAGAGGAAGAAAAAATTTTTACTTATAAACCTAAATATTCTAAAGCTTCTGATTTGGTAGAATCAATTAAAAAACTTTATGGAATTGCTGAAGAAGAACAAATTAAAGAAAAGAAAAGAAAAAGAATCACTAAAATACCTGTAAAGTTTAAAATTGCTTCAGATGATGCAAGAAATATAGTTGCGGTCCTTACTACACCAAAAAATTTTGAAAAAATTCTTAAACTTCTAAAAAAACTTGATGTCCCTCCTCGACAAGTTCTTATTGAAGCTACAATTGCTGAACTTAGTTTAATGGATGAACTTCAATATGGACTTGAATGGTATATAAGAAACCGTTTGGCAGAAGGTAATTATACAATAAGTTCATTATTTGGATTACCTACAAGTCCAGGATTTACTTACCAATTTATCGCAAATGCAGAAAAATTTAAAGCTTTACTTTATGCTTTTGCAATGAAAGATTTAGTCCATATTCTTTCAACTCCCCGTTTATTAGTGCTTGATAATCAAGAAGCCATTATTCAAGTAGGTTCTGATGTTCCTATCGTTGTAAGTGAGGCCACAACCCAAATTGTAACAAATATAATAAGAAGTATTCAATATAGACATACAGGGGTAATCCTAAAAGTAAAACCAACAATTAATACAGAAGGAATGGTTACTCTTTATATTTCTCAAGAAGTTTCAGAAATGGGAGCAAGTCCACCAGGTATAGAATCTCCAACTATTCTTATAAGAAAAATAAATACTAATGTAGTAGCTCAAAGTGGACAAAGTGTAATTCTTGGGGGGTTGATTTCTGAAAACAGAGGATATACTGTTAATAAAATTCCAATTTTGGGAGATATTCCTATATTAGGAAATCTTTTCAAAACAACAACCGAATCAAAAAGAAAATCAGAACTTATAGTTATTCTTACTCCTACTATAATAAATAATCCTGAAGAAGCTGCTTATATTACAAAAGAACTCAAAACTCAGTTAAAATGGTTAAAAGAATAATGAAAAATTAAGAAATTATTGACAAAAAATTTAAAAGTATTAATTTCTTATAATCAAAATGCAAGTTTTTGAAAATTATCCAAAAAGAAGAGGATTTACTTTAATTGAAATTTTAATTGTCGTAGCAATCATAGCACTTCTTGCATCCCTCATTCTTCCCAATCTAATGGGAAGATTTGAAGCTTCCAAAAGAAAAATTGCTAAAGCCCAAATCGAAATGTTATCATCTGCAATCGAAGCATTTAAACTTGATACTGGAAGATATCCAAAAGATTTAAAAGAACTTTTATATTCTGATGACCCAAATTGGGAAGGACCTTATCTATCTAAAAATAAAATTCCAAAAGATCCCTGGGGTAGAGAGTATCAATATAAATATCCTGGAGAACATGCTCCTTATGATTTATACTCTCTTGGTCCCAATGGTAAACTTGACAAAAAGGCTATAACAAATTGGGAATAGAATGCTTTCTTTTGAAGAAACCCTCAAAAAACTTTTTAAAATAGATGATAAAGATTTATTAAAAGTTTATCAACTTCAAAAAGAATTTGGTACATCTTTAACTCAAATTTTTGTAAAAATAGGACTTTTAAGTGAGAAACAAATCCTTCAAGCATTATCAGAATATTTAAAAATTCCTCTTATTCAAGAAAATAACCTAACCATTGATAAAGAAGTAATAAATTTTTTAAAAAATGGTATTGATTTTGATTTTTTAATAAAAAATAATGTTGTTCCTATAAAAATTGATAAAGAAAATAATACTCTTATACTTCTTACTAATGATCCATTTAATTATGATGTCATAAATTATTTAAATTCTCTTTTAAATTGTCGAATTAAATTATATCTTGCTTCAGAAGAAATTATAAAAAATCTCTATAAATATTTCATTTCTGAATCTACCTCAAAATCTGGATCCAAAGAAAATTTTGTTTCTCTTTCTCCTGAAGATGATCCTGAAAAGTTAAAAGAATTGGCTTTTGAAGCACCAGTTATTAAATATTTAAATACTCTTTTGAATAAAGCAGTAGAACTAAGAGCTTCAGATATTCATATTGAACCAGAAGAAAATAAATCACGTGTTCGATTGAGAATAGATGGAATTTTACATGAAATGGATATATTAGAAAATACTTTTCATCTTGCTGTTGTTTCAAGAATAAAGCTGCTTTCTGGTTTGGATATTGCAGAAAAAAGGCTCCCTCAAGATGGGAAATTTACTACACGAATTGGCCCAATGTTTTTAGATATTAGAGTCTCTACTATTCCTACTGTAAAAGGTGAAGGTGTGGTATTAAGGCTTCTTTATCGTGAACGTCTTTATTTTGATATAAAAAATTTGGGTTTAGAAGAAGATCATTACTCTGTAATGAAAAAAATCATTTCCTATCCTTATGGAATGATACTTGTTACAGGACCTACTGGTTCAGGTAAAACAACTACACTTTATTCAATTCTTACATATCTTAATAATGATGAGAAAAAAATTATTACTATAGAAGATCCAGTTGAATACCAACTTCCAGGAATAAATCAGATTCAAGTAAAAAGTGAAATAGGTTTAACTTTCGCCTCTGCTTTACGTTCCATTTTAAGACATGACCCAGATATTATAATGGTAGGAGAAATAAGAGATAAAGAAACTGCTGAAATTTCCATTCAATCAGCTCTAACAGGACATCTTGTATTATCTACATTGCATACAAATAATGCTCCAAGTAGTCTATTTCGTCTTCTTGATATGGGAATTGAAGATTATTTAATAAATTCCTCAATTGTAGGAATCATTGCCCAAAGAATAGTAAGAAAAAATTGTCCTTATTGTAGCGAAGAATATAAAATCGATAAAGAAATCTTAAAAAAATTTGAAATTTTTGAATTATTAGAAAAATTTAAACCCCTTCTTAATGATAAAATAGTTTTTAAAAAAGGTAAAGGATGTGAAAAATGTGCTGGAACTGGATATCGTGGAAGAATTGCTATTTTTGAAATTTTTGAATATACAGAAGAATTAAAAGAAATTTTTAAAAAAACCTTATCTCTTTCTGAAATAAGAAAAAATATTAAAAAATTACCTTATTACAGAACATTAAAGGAAGATGGATTTTTAAAAGTATTAAAAGGAATAACCACAATTGATGAAATTCTTAGAGTATGTTAAAGACTTTTATTTATTCTGTGCTTGATTCCTTTGGTCAAGAAATAAAAGGAGTCCTTTTTGCAGAAAATTATGAAGAAGCTCTATCAAAACTTAGAAATCAAGGATATATTGTACTTGAACTTAAAGAAAAATCTGATAAAAAAGCTTTCTTTCCCTTTAGAAAAAAATTTGGAATCCAAGAATTATACACTTTTACTAAAGAATTCAACATTTTGCTTCGTTCAGGTATCCGTGTGGATTTAGCTTTGGAGTTACTTATTAAAACTACTACTAATGAAGCTTTAAAAAACATTCTTTCTCAGGTTTTAAAAGATTTAAAAGGTGGCAAAAGTTTATCTAAAGCTTTTGAAGATACTAAAAAATTTACTCCACTTTTTATTACAATGATTCAAGTTGGAGAAACTACAGGAAATTTGCGTTCTGCTTTTGAAAACCTTTCAGATTATTTTCGTTTTCAAATTCAATTTAGATCAGAATTAATAAATGCTTTAACTTATCCGTTATTTCTTGTAATTGCAAGTTTTCTTACCCTGATTTTTATGTTTAATTTTGTAATTCCTAAATTTTTTTCACTTTTTTATACTACTGCCTATCTTCCACTTCCTGCAAAAATATTAATAGGCTTAAATAAAATTTTTACTTTTAAAAATTTATTCATCTTATTTTTTAGTATTTTTTTTATAATATTTTTAAAAAGATTTGAAGGGGTCAAAAAAATTTTACAAATATTTTATTCTTATATTTTTTATCTTCCTATAATAGGAAAACTTTTTCTTAATTTTGAACTCTCTAAATTTTGTTATGCTATGTATTCCATGCTTCAAAGTGGAATAGAATTTATCAAAGCCTTTGCTCTTTCTATAAATCTTATTCAAAATTCTCAATTAAGAAATTCACTTTATGCTACTATAGATCAAATAAAAAGTGGAAGATCTATTGCTGAAGTATTTTCACAGGTATATTTTCTTCCAGAAATAGTTCCTCATATGATAAGTGTAGGAGAAACAAGTGGAGAACTCAAAGATATTTTTTTCGAACTTTATCAAATATTTGATGAAAGATTTAAAAATCAGGTTAAAAGACTTCTTGTGCTTGTTGAACCTACAGTAATACTTGTAATGGGATTAATAGTAGGCTTTATTGTGTTATCTCTTATTCTTACAGTTGTAAGTATAAGCAATATTAAATTTTAAATTTTAAATATGAATTTTAAAAAAAACGGTTTCACTCTTTTTGAAATACTTTTAGTAATTTTTCTTATAGGAATTGTATTTTCTATAGTTTTGCCATTTTCAATAAATGTATATTTAAATTATAAAGCCTCTTTAAAGGCTCAAAAAATAATGATTTTTATTGGGGAATTGAGAAGAAAATCTTTCCTTTATAGTAAATCTTACGAAATATACTCTAAGAATGGTGAACTAATTGTTAATAATAAACCTATTTATTTCAAAAATGCATTTATAAAAGTTTTTTCACCAATAATTTTTTATAAAAATGGTGCAACTAATGGAGGAGAAATTTATATTACAGTAAATAATATAAAATTTATTTTAAAAATTTTATCTCCTACAGGTGATTTAATACTTGAAAAGACAAGTTAAAACAAAAAAATCTTTAAGTTTTATAGTTCTTGATATTCTTATTGCTGGATTAATTCTTACTGCAAGTATAGGAACAACTCTATATCTTTTTAAACAAGGTTTTAAATATTTAGAAAATGCTCATAATTTAAATATTCTTATAAGTAAAATTCCCCAAGCTATATCTTTAATAAAAACTTTAGATTTAAAGAAAAAGCAAGGAAAAGAAGATTTAGGAGATGGTGTAGTTCTTTATTGGAAAGCCTATCTAATAAAAACTTCTCAGCCAATGACTTATATAAAAGAAACGCCCTTTGCGTCTCTTCATGAAATTTATCTTTATAAAATTACTTTAAAATTGATTTATAAAAATTTTGCAAAAACATATCAAATATATTACACAACTTTTAAACCTTTGTATGGAACAAAGAGTGCCTTTTAAAGGTTTTACTTTGATTGAGGTGGTTATTGGAGTATTTATTTTGAGTCTTATGCTTCTTTTAGCTGGTTATGCCTTTAATCAAATTCTTTATCAATATCAAAAAATATCTTCTGAAGGGATAGGAATAGGAAAATTTGCAAAAATTTTGTGGCTTCAAAAAAGTTTTGCTGGTGCTATTGATTATTATGTATTTCAAAAAAACAAAAGCTGGTTTCCATATTTTGTGGGGACACAAGAAGAAATATCTTATGTAACTATATCTCCGATTGCACATAATCTTCCTGCACTTGTTTTTATTAAAAAACAACAAGAAAAAAATGGTAAATTCTCGCTTTTGTATTATGAAATGCCAGTTTATGCTATGAATTATGAAGATATAAAAAATATTGAAATGTTTAAAAAATACGAACAAGGAATAAAAATTCCACTTATTGAAAATATAGAAGAAATTAAATTTGAATATTATGGATATGACTTATTTGAAAATACTTTTAAATATTTTGAAACTTTTGATTCTTCAAAATTAAAAGTCATTCCTCTTAATATTTCAATTATTTATAAAAAAGAAGGGCAACAATATAAATTAATATTTCATACATATGTAAATTCACTTTTAAAAAAGGATTATGAAAGGATTTATCCACAAAAATAAAGGATCTGTTACACTTCTCATAATTTTTCTTTCAGCAATTATTCTTACTGTAGGATTAAGTTTTAATTGGCTTATAAAAGAATATATAAAAAATTCACAAGCTTTTAAAGAAAAAAATGAAGCTATATTAAAAGCTTATTCAACTTTTAATAAATTAATTTATCTTATTCTTAATAGCAAATTTAATAATAAAGAAATAATTCTTCCAAAAGAAGAAAATTTAACAGAATTAAAATATCTTCCTTTAAATGGAACAAAAATTAAATTCGAAGAAAATGTTTATATAGAATTAATGGATTCAAATGGACTCATTTCTTTAACTACTATTCATTTACCAGCTTTAGAGAGACTTATTAAAAATTTAACTGGAAAAGAAGATGTATCCTCTATAATGGATGCTATTTTAGATTGGTTAGATCCGGATGAACTTGTAAGATTGAATGGTGCAGAAGCTTTTACTTATAAGGAAGAGGGTTATCCTTATACTCCAAGAAATTATGCTTTCCAATATAAAGAAGAAATTCTTTTAATAAAAGGAATAGGAGAAGAATTATACAAAAAAATCTCACCTTATATAACTATTTTACCAAATACAGGTTTTAATCCAAATACAGCACCTGATGAAGTATTAAAAGCATATTTAAACCTTAATGAAAAAACACTTCGTAATATAAAAAATTATCTCTTAAATAATAATACTATATCCTCTATCACTACTCTTTTTGGTTTAACTGGAAGTTATATTTATTCAAAAGAAGAAAATATATTATTTTTCCCCTCATACTTGATAGATTTAAAACTTTATATTACTTCATTTAATAATACAATTTATACAATAAAAACTGGAATTGATTTAAAACCTAATTTATATTTTCCCTATAGTATTATCTATTGGAAAGAAGAATGAGAAATTTGTTTGTAGGGTATTGGTATAAAGATTATTTAGATATTTATAAAAAAACACCAAAAAAATGGGAACTTTTTTCTTCTTCAAAATTAAACGAATTAAAACCTTTTAAATGTTTATTTGGGAAAAAAATTTTAGTAATAGGAAAAGATAAAATATTACATTGGAGAAAAAGGTATCCTCCTGCCCCTTATAAGAAACTTTTAAAAGCTATAAAACTGGATTTGTACAATCTTTTTCCTTCTAAAACATTAGAGTTTATCGCTTTACCTTTTGAAAAAACTTCTACATATGTGCTTTTTGACATATGGGCATGGGAAAATCATGAATTTTTACAAATAAAAAAATTTTTTCCTTTTTCTTATGCTATTCCAGAAGATTTAGCTTTTTATTTTGATATTCCAGAAATAAAAATATATAAAAATAAAGATTTAATAATTTTTTTAGCTTATATAAAAGAAAAATATTTGGCAACTGCTGTATTCAAAAATAGTGTTTCTGAAGAGGAGTTTAAAAAATTTTTTGAAAGCCTTGGAATTTTCAAAAAAGAAATAAAAGTTATAAAGATTTATGGAGATATTTTACCTAAATTAAATATGAATCTAGAAATTATCAGATATCCAGAACCTATATATCCTCCATTTTTAGAAGATATTCCAAAACTAAATCTCTCTTCTTTTAAAGTAAAATCTAAAATAACTTTCAATTTAAATAAATTTGAATATTTTTTAAGATTTATAATTTATTTCCTTCTTGGTTATTCTTTTTTTCTTTATAACTTAAATTATAACTATAAACTTGCTATAGAAGAAATTAAAAGTTCTATACAATTATTAAAAAATCTAAATAACAAAAACTCTCAAAAAGGGTATTCAAAAATTTTTAAAGCACTTAAAAATGAAATAGATGCCTATCCATCTCCTATTTATATATTGGATCTTATTGCTGAGAAATTACCAGAAGGAAGCTATTTAACCCATTTGATAATAAATGGAAAACAAATTGAAATAAGCATTAATACGCAGGATATTTTTTCTGTGCTTATCAATTTTGAAAAAACTCCATATATTAAAAATATAAAATTAAAAAATCAACCAATTAAAGATACTTCTTCGGGATATTATAGATTTGATCTAAGTTTTGAACTTGTAAAATGATTTTAAAAAAATACGATCCTAAAGAATTAAGAAAATTAGGAATTTATTTTATAATCATCCTTTTTATTCTTAACTTTTTTATTGTTCCTTTAAAAAGATCCATAGATGATAAAAAAATAATATTTAAAAATTGGCAAGAGATTTATTCCCAACATATTAAAAATATTAAAAAAACTGAAAAAAATTCTTATCAAGTTTTACAATATTTATTTGATAAAAATATGACTATTTTTGAAATACAAGAAAATATTTTAAAATGTATCTCTCAATTAACTTATGAAAAAGATTTAGAAATGTTAAATTTTGAGCTTTTAGAACCCATTCGTAAAAATAGCATTACTGAAATACCAATCTTTATTCGTTTTAGAGGAAAACCTCAAAAATTTATTGAACTTTTAAAATTTATTGAAAACCAAAAAAAACTTTTTATTATAAAAAATCTTGAAATTACTAAACGCGATAAAAATCTTTATTTTTACATTACATTTTCTGCTTTTAGATTAGAAAAATGAAAAAGATAAGATATTTAAAATATAAAAAATTTTTACCAGATATATTTTTTTTAATAATTTGTCTATCTTTTGGCTTTTTATTATCAAAGATATTTAGTCCTAAAGTTGAAAAAATCCCTACTTTTTTAAAAATCAAAAACTCTAAAAATAAGACCGAAAATAAAATAATTTTAAAAGATACATATTCTGAAAAATTTCTAAAAACTCGAAATATATTTTCTTTAAATGGAAGATATATTTTAAGTTCGTCAACTAAAATAAATAATTCTAAAATACATTATACCTTAATTGGAGTTCTCCAAGGAGAAAAAAAGAAAGCCGTTTTAAAAGATTCTAATGGAAACATTTATTTTTTAGAAAAAGGAGACAAACTTTTAAATGGTTTTGTAATTACAAAAATAAAAACAAATTTTATTGAATTAAAAAGAAATAATAAAAAAATTGAACTAAAAATTTTTAAAATAAAAAAACCTCCTAAACATTAAATAATACAATTTATTGATAAAGGTCGGGATTTTTGTTCAAATAGATTTTAATTTATTCATCCCAATAGAGTACAAGCTAAAGGAAGGATTAAAAAATGTAAGTTGTGTAAAAAAATTGTAAAAATTAGTTTTTACAATTTTTACAATTTTACAATTTTTACA
>JAJSZS010000032.1 GCA_030262725.1 Candidatus Desulfofervidus auxilii
CTTTTGGATACTCGAGTCCCGTTAAAAGTACTGTAGCCTGATATATAGATCTTCCAGAAAAATTATTTATGTAATTAAAGGGTGGTACTGTAGAGAAAAGTATGGAGAAAAATGTTAACAATAGCCAAAATTTTTTAATATACATAATACATCAATAAAGTATTTCCCTATTTATATATAAGTATTTATTTTAGATGACAGAATTTAACGATCATCTCTGATAAATAAACGTATTTCTCTATATTTTAAACTTATCTAACACTTTAATAAGACAATAAATGCTCATTTATAACATCATCTTCTCAGCCTTTCTAACATTTATTAATATATTATAAATAATATTTGTACAGAGTTCTGTAAGCTTATTGTTGGTGGAATACATAACTCTTAGTATGGGAAAGGAAGGTTTAAATATTCGGATGCTAATCCAATTTATGAAGATTGCGGAAATTTTGTGTTAAGTGAAATACCAAGCCCGCAAAATTAAAAATCAGGAGAAATGAAAATTATGCATAAGAAAAGTATTGGTCACTTAATTGGTCACATAGTATATCTTGCTTTATATGGAGTATTAATAATATCTACCGTTTTTCTTTACAATTCTGCTAATTTAGCAAAATTACTATATGCAGGATGGATAGTCTTAACACTTGGAATTATTTTTCTGTTGTGGTCAAGCAAATCACGAAAGGAAAGGCGTGTAGAAGAGGATATTAGTAGGGAAACTCTTGTTGAAAGCGGCATGTATGCTTTTGTTCGCCATCCTGAATTCTTGGGGCATATATTGATAATTTTTGCGCTGATTATTATTTCACAACACTGGATCAGCTTGATTGTTGGCGCAATCTTAATTATATTACTGTGTCTTGCCATAATAGAAGAAGAAAAGAGAAACATAGAAAAGTTTGGCAAGGCATACAAGGATTATATGAAGAGAGTTCCAAGAATAAATTTAATAGCTGGAATTATTAAGCAAATACATAGCAAGAGAGAAAATAAAGATGGTGATGAAAGTTTAAAATGAGCGGGCTTGGACACTCTGCGGTGCTTCGCACCTTGCCCTTCGAGTTACTTAACAACGGATAAAAGGCTTCGCTACGCTTTGCCCAAATTGTCTACGACACTTCGTTTATCCGCAAAATATTATATCAACAATAAGTTTACAGAACCTTGTACAGTAAATAAAAATATGTATATTTATCATTAAATTTGGGGAGAATATGAGTACCAGAGAAATATGTATTATCCTTCTAGTATTTCTTTTCTTACCATGGTTTATACTATATTTAGTCAGCCACCACCTCCATCACTAACCCTCTAAAATATATTTTATTTTTAAAATTATGATAATGAAAATATAACAATATTAGAGAAAATAATGGGTTATAGATAATCATATTAAATTTTATTAATAGTAGCTTAGATAAAATTGAATTTACTGATGAAGTGATTCAGATACTCCTTTCTTTCCTCTAAACTATATCTTGTTTCTCCCGGAACTTCCAGGTTTAGAGGCTTACTGAATTTAATCTCTTTAAATGCCTTAAAAACTTTTTTCCAATCAATAATACCCTTTCCGGGAAATAGATGTTGATCACTTAAACCATCATTATCACTTACATGTGTAGCCAACAAGTATCCATTAGACTCATATATAGATTCATCAACCCTACCAGTATATACCTCAATATTTGCATGACCAGTATCCAAGCATATACCTAGACTATCAGAACCCACTTTTATAATAGTCTCAACAATATTACTAATCCTAGAATAAAAATTATGTAAATAGCCATAGTTTTCAACAGCAATCTTAACACCATATTCTGCAGCAATCTTAGATAATCTTCTAAAATACTCTACATTAACCTCTAATCCAACATTCTCAATAGGATGTAAAACAATAACAGGTATATTTAGCTCACCACATATATTAAACCATTTTACAAGCTTCCTAACAGCTCTATCAATCCAGTTAACAAAAGACTTTGGAAACAAATCGCTAACATCGAAGGGACCATGAACATCAATAAACTCTATATCTAAATTATTCATTAGATCCCTAATATTCTCCATCCCTATATCAGTAATTTTACTTCTAATATTATTAAGCCGCTCTATAGACTTTAAATCACTAAATTCTTCCCCAAAAACATTATAAACAAGCTCAGACATATGCTCAGCAGAAAGCTCAAGAAAATTAAAGCCCAAACTATGGAACTCCATAAGAGCCCTAGACAATGGCAAATCATAAAAATAGGAGGTCCAAACACTCCAATCCAAATTAACCACTATATCATATTTAAACAACCTAAAACTAAAATTCTTTAACCATATCTTTAGAAAATTTATCTATTAAAAGACATGCTAAGCATAAAACAGTAGCCAATATTAATGCCCAATATAATTATTATAAGTATATGCTCTACAAAAACCTCTTACACAGAATAATTTTTAGATAAATATATTTATAGTAGTACTATTATAGTAGTACTGACAGATATGATACTTATAAAGGTTACTAGAAAAGGTCAAGTAACTATACCAAAAGTATTTAGAGAAAAACTGAACATTTTTGAAGGAGACTACCTTGCGGTGGAGCTGAGAGAAGATAAAATAATTTTCTGGAGACCTAAACTTCCAGAACCTGGAGAACCCGTTGGATTAGAAGAATACAATAAAATATTGAAAGATGTTGAAGAGGCTAGGAAAAATTGGCGCTAATATTTGACACGAGATTTCTAATTACACATACTTTTCCTCCAAATATTAAGAATAAAAAACGTTTATCTAAATTTCTTTCAAAAATTATAGATAAAAAGATATACATTCCATCAATAGTCGTAGTTGAATATATAAAAGTAGCTGGAAAGAGAATAGGTAGTATAAGCGCTGAAATGAAGGTTAGAGCTTGGATAAATAGTGGAGCAAAGATAATTTCCTTAAAATCCTAACATTCCAATAGCAGATATAATAATTGCTGCTTTAGCCCAAAAATTGAGAGCAAAAGTGATAACAAACGATCCACATTTTAAAGAAATAGGTATAAAAACAACATGGTACACTTAGATTCAATCTATTACCTATGTAAGCTGAACCCTATACATCTCAAACCATCTACTAGAATATTAGACTGAAATATCTTAATAAAATTATTGAAATATTAGCTTATCTCGTAAGTAATTTTCCACCTCTCTAGATAATATGTAGAATATTAGGTTAAATTAGATTTTTGGTAGGATTTTAGAATATTTTTCCATTCTAATCATCTTTCCTTCACGTTGTATCAGCCATGTCATCCAGCATAACTCTATAGGTCTATATCCACATGCCAATGCTATTTCCTCTGCCTTCCTAATAAATTTTAAATCATCTTCTACAGGCTTTAAACCAGCTTTCATAAGAATTTCATTTATCACCCTCTTAACAATTTTATCTGGCATAACTGTATCTATACCACCCATCATCCTCAAATACTGAAATGTTATTAAACCTACCCCCTTAATTCTCCCAATCGGATCGGTTCTCCAATTTTCGAGCCTAGCATTTCTAGCCCATATTCTCAAAGCCTCCCTATCATCACTACTTAAAGATGATAGATATGATGCTATCTCCCTAGCAATATGCCACGACCTCCTATTCCTCCAAACTTTTCTCAACTCATCTATATTGGCTTTAGCAAGATCCCTCAAACATCTAATCCTCCCACTCTCCACAAACATTTTATTAAACCTCTCAACCCCTGGAACCACAGCAGTAAAATAATTTAACCCTATCGATGTAAACGATGCATCAACAACCATTAAAACAACGCTTCCACCCCATCTCTCAGTCCTAAGACATCTAGAACAAAACTCCTCTATACCAGAAACCTTAGCCATATAACTATCAACAATTTGCTTCAAACTAATCATTCCAATCCACCAATCACAAGTAATTTATTATTATCTTATAATATTATTACATATTTCTTCTGGAGGATTATGAATAATGTATCTATCTTAATAGTAAATATGCATTTTATTTATAACAAAATAAGAATAAATAAATTAAAATAGTTATATTAGAGGTAAGTGGGGTAGGGATGGATAATAAACTCTCTACCAATGAGGTTGCAAGAATAGTTGAGAAAGAATATAGAAAAACATTAAATAAAATACTTAGGGAAACATTTATCCTAATCTTTGGACCTGGAAAAGGTAGTGAAAAATTTTTTCTGCGATTAAAGGTTCGAGATACACTGAGAAAAATGGGTTGTAAGACCTATTTTCCAGAAGAGATTGCCGCGAAAATAAACACGATAGTTAAGGAAGAAATTCTAGCCAGGAAATTTAATCTTATATATGTTTTACTTATAGGTCTTGGACCAAGCATGGAGTTTACACATTATCTTCATCGAGCTGAACTTGCTCCGAAATTCAGACTCTTCCAAGAATCTAAATATCGCGGAAAGAAAAGCTTTGCTAATGAATTAATAAAACACTTTTGTAAACTTTATAGACATTGCTATCTCTTCGATGATGAAAAGAAGTTAATTAGAATTGCAAAGAAGTGCTTGAAAAATTATGTTAATTTTGTTATAGTATATAAGCATAGGCCATATTAGTCAACTATTTTTGACTTAATCAAAAAATTTATAAGATACCTCCTCTATAAAATAGTGGAGATAAGATGGATAAACGAGAATTTGTGGAGAAAAATATCGGCTTATTATTTCATCCAGAAACCGATGTAAAGGTTATGGCTATTTCCAATAGGACGAGAAGAATTATTCTAGGAATACTCTACGTCTATGGACCGCTTTTTAATAGGGATCTTAAAAAATATACTGGATTATCGTCAAATAAACTTGCCTATCATATGAAAATTCTAAAGCGAGCTGGATATGTCTCAAATACCTATCTATCAGAACGTAGTGGAAAAACGTTCTCAAAATATAGTATTACAGAGGAAGGAATAAGATTTCTAGAATATATAGGTGCAAAGTCGAAACTCGATGAAATAGTGTTGAGAATTAAGCAAAACAATGCAAGTTAAGATTATAAAATAAAGAAAAATCCATCAAATAAGTAAAATAATTCTTAAATCTCCAAATGTACATTATCTTCACTCTATAATAACAATGATAATTTAAGACAACTATTTTAAATATTTCTCTACCCATATAATGTATGAAAATTTATTATAAAAAATGTTCGTATAGTAAGGATATTATACGGTCATGCCCAGCATTCCAGTATAGTATCCTCTAGGAGTCCTTATATAGTCTAGCCTCTCCAATAGCTTTATGTTTTCATCATCTCCCGTAACATAGTCTCCAAGATTTCTATGTTCAAGCTTATGTAAAACAGCCATAAGTTTTTTCCTCATATCATCTACAATATCTTTATTTTCCTCAGCTATATCGTTTTTCTCCAATGGATCTTTCTTCAAATTATAAAGCTCGTCTTCACCATTTGAAGCCCATATGTATTTATAGTCTCCTATAAATAATGCCTTTAAACTTCTATCATATCTCCTAAAATCAAAGTTTCTATCTCTTGACAACATCCTATCAAACGAGTGGAGTGGTCTTTGATGTTCTGCCAATGCAAAGCCACGTCCCCCCTGCTCTAGAATTTTCAATATACTTACTGCTTGATTCTGAATCCATATACTGGTATCCTTAACATCTAGTATCTCGAGTATAGTTGGGAATAAATCATGTGTTTGAACAATTCCATCATATTTTCTTCCAGCGGGAAATAGTTTAGGATACCTTATTATTAACGGTACATGTAGTACAGGTTGATAGAGATTTAGAGAATGCGCAATATATGGTGGATAATGTTCGCCCTGCTCATCTCCATGGTCGCTCGTAATAATAAGCATGGTATCGTCAATTAAATTGCTCTCCTCAAGATAGTTGAAGAGTATTCCCAGTCTTTCATCTAATGCTGCAGTAACTCCATCATATAATTTTCTATGTATATCCCACATATCCCTTGAAACATGAACTTTACCCATCCTAATATCCCATACATTTGGATAAAGAGACTCCATCTCCTCAAGACTAATATCTTTATAAAACTTTGCCCTAAATTTTCTGGGAGGAAAATAGGGTCTATGCGGCTCCAAACAGTTTATAAACATAAAGAAAGGCTTATCCCTATTATTCTTCAGCCATTTAACAGCAATCCTCATATGTTTCTCGGAACCCGTCTCAACCCAATCCTCAAGTGAAGTAAAAGGTACTCTATAATAGACATCAAACCCCCTATGATAACCTATACCATACATGCACCACCAATGACCACTATTACACATTCCAACAGTCCTATAGCCTAGAGACTTTAAAATCTCGGTCAAAGTATATTTTTCACGCTGGAAATATGTATGACTCTGACCGACACCATGGCCATAAATATATCTTCCAGTAAATATAGATGCATGGGAAGGCAGAGTCCAAGACCCTGGAGAAATACATCTCGTAAAAACCATACCTTCACGCGCTATCCTATCAATATTAGGAGTAGTATTCTTCAAATATCCATAACAATGCATATTAGAGGCTCGCTGAACATCCATTATTATAAGAATAATATTAGGTCTTAAACTCATATACCCTAATATTATCAACTAATTATTTAACTTTATCTATCCTTCAGCCAACATGTAGCTCTAATAAAGTTAATCGATGTTCTCCCTATCCTCCCTAATATTTTTTAAAATCCTATCAATATCTATCTTATCAAGAATATCACTTATCTCCTCAAGCCTATATTTAAGTCTCTCAAGCCTACGCCTCCTAACCTCATCCTCCAAAGCCTTCCTTAAAACCCTAGAAATATTTATCCCCAACCTCTCAGCCTCCTCCCTCAACTCCCTCCTCACCTTAGTTGAAAACCTCATATGTCTACTAAAATGTAGTAACAAAATAGTATATAAATTTACTAGATAAGTATAATCTAATTCATTGGAATAGGCTTCTAGGACGTAGCTGATAACTCCCTTAAGATATCTTCCCCCACTTTACGCTGAACATATTTTAAAATATAGTTTAGATTCTTATGTTGAGTTATACTTGCTATCGCTTGAACAGAATAACCCTTCTCCCCTAAATAACGTATAAATGCATACCTCAAACTATGAGTATTTATCCCATACCTATATTTACAATACATCCTAACACTATCCCTATTAACAAATGGAATAATCAATCTAACCAACCCCAATAAATATTCATCTATAAAACTAGGAATAACTATTAAACGCATATTATCCCTCTGCCTCCTAACCCTAACATACACCTCATTTTTATTTTGATTAACCGCCTTCCTAACACCCTCAATAGCCTCACTAATCCTACAACCATTCAAAAGCTGAACCAAAAGTATCACAGTATAACAAATCTCCTTAAGCCTCCTATACGTAAGCCCCCCTCCACGCAATTTCCTCAAATCACCTAGAAACCTATCCCTCATCTCAATAAAATCAACACTCATATCCCAATCCATACATCATCACAATAATATAGATAACAAAATATATAATTTTATTCACTTACGAACATATGTGAAGATTATTATTTTATCGTTAGTGACTTTCTCATGGAAAAGGCATCCGAATACCCCTTCTCCTTGCCTTTATCAACAACCTCTATTCTACCTCTAACGTAATCAATATTTTGTTAAGTGAATCAGTGCCCGAATTACTGACCACGCTCAATATTCTTCAACTCCTCCAAAATTTCTTCACCAGACAGTGGAAATGGAATATTATAGATTCTGAGAAGTTTAAGCATTTCTCTATACGTAGTACCAGTAAGCTCAGCTGCCTTCCAGACACTTATCTTTCCATCTCTCAACATATCTAATACCATTTTAAGCTTCACAGCCTTTAAACCCTCTAAAATCAACTCTCTTATAACAGCAGATCTACCAATCTTTCTCCTACAAGCAATTTCCTCGATCTCCTCAAGCTGAGATAAAGGAATCCTAATAGATACAGTAACAGTCTTCTCCATCCATTCACCTGGATATAAAATAATAAAATGTAATATAAAATCTATCCTTAGCCCTTCAGAAAAATTCACCTGGATATAAAATATTATTATTTATCATGATAAAATATCTAGATTTCACAAACCTTATGTTAAAATAAAAATATTTTATTAATCCTCTTAGACTTATAGCCTCAATCACTTCTCCAATGTTCTTTCTAAGCTTTCCCTTTTCTATTCTACTTCTAATAGATCCTGGTAGACAAATTATATCTTGATGAGAGATAAAGGTTAAATGTTTAAAATATATGTAGATGATGGGAGTAATGGATGTCTGAATATTTCTTAATATCGGTCTCCAATAGATGGAATCTTAACCTATGTATAAAATATTCTCTAGCAGGATTTACAAATAGTATCAATGGGTTTTGGGCCTTCCTCGACATAGATGTAGGAGACTATATTTCATTCCTCTATGGTGCAAGAGTATATAATTTATATAGAGTTGTAGAGAAAAGGGCTTATAGGAATGCTGGAAACCTGCCGCCATGGCCTCCAATAACCTTTAAAATATCTGGTAAAACCTATTATTTCCCATTTAGAATGTATTTGGAGAAAAAACGTGTATTAAATGAACCCATGGTTAGACCTGAATTTGCATATGTTGCAGAAAACCTGCTTCTACGAGGAGGATATAGGAAGACACATTTCCAGGCAGACACAGTAACATTTTACAATGTATCTAATATGGGGGAGCTATTTAGTGGCGTAGAGGAAAAACTATTCATATCGGCTGAGACATTTACACCTAGAATTGTATTTAGAAGAGAAATGCAGATGGTTCCAGAAAAATATTATTTCTGCGAACTAATACTACAATCCCTTATCCGTAGAAAAATTAGACATAAATATATTAAAAACATAGCCAACATATTTGGATTACCGGAAGACATAGAATATGATGTTCTAGGAGAGAAGGCTTTACCAGAGGGATATGTAGATATATTTATAAAAAACAAGCATCCATCCACACATAACTATAAAATCATCATAGAAGTAAAGACTGGAAACGTAGGAAAAACGGATATAGAGCAAGTGGAAAAATATCTCAATGAAATAGGTCCAGAATGTGTTGGTGGAATAATAATTGGAAAAAAGTTTCCAAGAAAAATTCTAAAAAATCCACCCAAAAACCTAATTCTAATAAAATATAGATTTGAAAACCTCGATAAAAATAAAGAATATACCTATAGAGAACTATTAGAAATGTTAAAACTAGAAACAATATCATTACAACCATATCTAAATCCATAATATAGGGAAAGTATGGAGATAGAGAGATTTGAAAAATATCTAAAAAGAAAAATCATTGATGCAATGAGAAATAACATTGTCCCAGAAGATTTTACCTGCACTGTTTTCGGAAGCATTAAAACAAAAAGCTTTAAAGATATAAAAGATATAGATGTAGTCTGCATAACCAGAGAATATAGTGGAGAAGACCTGGCAAACATAGGCTACAACTTCTACACCAATTATCTCAGAAAAGGATATAAGGGAAAACCAATCGACTTCTTCATAACAAATCCAGATACAGGAGAAATATATGATTCAAGCGATTTATTTTATGAAAAAACAAATGAAACAGCACCAAAAATAGCAGAAACAATTAAAAACATAATAAAGGGTAAGCAGGCAGCCATAATCTAGTCAAATTCAATAAATATATTTATAATAGAAATTTAAAAGATCTAAATGCGATAAACATGGGTAAATGTCCATATTGTAAAAGAAAATTAGACTTCCTAGTATATAGAGAAACAGTATCTACAGAATATGAAGTAGATCTATGGGATGAAGTACTACACTATGAGATAGAAGATATTATT
>JAJSZS010000033.1 GCA_030262725.1 Candidatus Desulfofervidus auxilii
ATTCATTTCGACAACATCTATAAACACATCATGCATTTCCACCAATATTAAAACTTTCGCACAGGAAAATAAACACTCACTTAGCTTATACCCTTAACCCCAGCAGAGTCACACCAAGAGGATTAGCCTTAGATTAGCATAAAAAAAGTCCAATTAAAAATTTTAAATTTTTTAAAATTTTAAAAAAAGTAAATAACCCTTTACAAACAAAATGGGTAAACTAATTACTAAGATTGCTAAGAAAAGAAAATAAATGATAAATACATATAAAGAATGTTTTGTTTTAGACATCAAAACCTTAAGGTGAGGATCACCATTATTATATTTTGAAAAAATAAAGCGAAGAGTTTTTATAATACTCTTCGGGGATGCACCCATAAATATTGTTGGCTCACCTAATTCTTTCCATTTTTTAGGATAATTATTCTTGATATAGCTTAAAAATTTAGAAAGATTGGAAAAATAAATACCTAATAAAACATTCCTCCCTAGTTAGTAACATCTCTTCTTTTTCCTTAAAACAATAGTTGTTATTATACCTTTAGCAACTTTTAAGATTCAAAAAGCAAGACCCAATCCCATTTCTTCTCCTTTATCTACTAGATAACCATTTTTTATGTAAAGCTTTGCTTACTCCTTACTCTTAATGTATTTTTTTATAAGTTCATAATATTCTTTTAAGTTTTCATTATTAGGATTCTCTCTCAGTGCTCTCTTAAAATCAACATTTTGATCAGGGGTAGAATATTTCTTGAGAAGTTCATAAAAGTTTTTAAATTTACCTTTTGCTTCTAATCTTTTTAAAAAATCACTTATTTCTTTGCTTTTAATAAAAGGAGCGATTTGACACCTTACCAATAATTCATCATTCCACTTTTTGGTATAGTTGTCTGATATGTCAACACTAAAAGTATTTCTATTTTCTCTTCTGTGTCAATCCAAACTTTAACAAATTGTCGAATAAATGGTTTCTTTTTTTAGTTCCATCTTGAAAAGTTATCCATTCCCTCTTTATTGTAGAATCTTCTAGAAAGACTCCCCACAAGGCATTATAGAATTGGATATTAAAAAACAGTGCAATTATTTTTCTAAGGCTTAATTTCATTTCCTTATTAAAAAATCAATCGGATTTTGGTTTTTTAAGTTAACAACCATTCAAGAACTGCTTTATGTAGATGAAGTTTATTTTCTGCTTGATCAAAAACCACTGACTGTGGTCCTTCTAATACCTCTTCAGTAATCTCTTCTTCCCGATGAGCAGGTAAACAGTGCATAACAATTGCATCTGGTTTGGCATGCTTTAATAAATTAATATTTAGTTGATAAGGGAAAAATTCACTTTTTTCCTTTTCTTTTTCACCCATGCTTACCCAAACATCTGTATTGATAACATCAGCATCCTTTACAGCACTAATAGGGTCATGTGTAAGGACAACATTTTTTTTATTTGCTTTAGCTAAAACATCAGCATCTGGCTCATGACCCTTTGGACAAGCAAGATAGAGAGTAAAATCAAGTCTAATAGCAGCATTAATCCAAGAATGGGCAACATTATTCCCATCACCTAACCAAGCAATTTTTAAATTTTCAATCGTTCCTTTGTATTCTTTTACAGTCATAAGGTCAGAAAGTACTTGGCATGGATGGTATTTATCAGAAAGGGCATTAATAACTGGGATTGATGCCCATTTTGCCATTTCCTCAATTAATTTTTGACTATAAGTTCGCATAGCAATCGCATCCACATAACGGGAAAGTACACGAGCAGTATCCTTTGTGGGCTCTTCTCTAGACATCTGAGTAACATCTTTTGTCAAAAATATTACTTGTCCTCCCATTTGATACATAGCTACTTCAAAGGAAACACGAGTACGAGTGGATGGTTTTTCAAAAATAAGAGCGAGTGTTTTTCTATTTAAAAATGTATTTTTTTCTCCTTTTTTCCACCTTTCTTTTAAAACTATAGCCCTTTCAATTAGTTTAACAATTTCATCTGAAGAAAGATCAAGAATTGTTAATAAATCCCTTTTCATCTTCCTTCTCCAAAATATTTTTAAAAGTTTCAATAAAAGCCTCTACTGCTTCTCGATCAATAAGCAGTGGTGGTAAAAGACGTAAAACATTTTCTTGAACTGCATTAATAAGAAAACCTTTTTCTAAACATGCTTTTACAATCTGCGTTGCTGATATGTTTAATTCTATGCCTATCATCAATCCTCTCAATCTTATTTCTTTAACAATTTGATATTTTTCTTTAAGTTCATCCAGTTTTTCTTTAAAAAAATTAGATATTTGTCTTGTATATTCTAAAAGATCAGTCTGCGTTAATATCTCCATCACTACTTTAGCTGCACTACAAGCAATTGGATTACCGCCAAATGTGCTAGCATGACTACCTGCAGTAAAAAATTTTGCTATTTCTTCTTTAGCTAGCATAGCTCCAATAGGTAAACCATTTGCTAAAGATTTAGCTAAAGTAAGAATGTCTGGCTTAACTCCTTCATATTCATAAGCAAAGAGATAACCAGTACGTCCCATTCCTGTTTGCACTTCATCAAAAATCAATAACAATTGAGCATCATCACAAATTTTTCTCAGTTTTTCAAGATAATGAGGTGATGGGATTCTTACCCCACCTTCTCCTTGAATAGGCTCTACCATAATAGCACATGTTTCTAAATCAATAACATTTTCTATTGCTTTAATATCGTTAAAAGGTACATGAACAAAACCAGGTACTAAAGGTTCAAAGCCTAATTTTATCTTTTTTTGACCTGTTGCTGTCATTGTAGCAAAAGTACGTCCATGAAATGAGCCTTCAAGAGTAATAATTTTATATTTTGGAGGGGAAAATTGTTTCCCCCATTTTCTAGCTAATTTAATAGCAGCTTCATTAGCTTCAGCTCCACTGTTACAGAAAAATACCTTATCAGCAAAAGAATTTTTTACTAATAATTCAGCCAATTCAATTTGGGGTAAAGTATAATAAAGGTTTGATATATGAAAAAGGCGATAAATCTGTGATTCTACCGCTCTTATCACCTCAGGATGGCAATGACCAAGATTACAAACAGAAATACCAGATAAAAAATCATAATACTCCTTTCCATTTATATCCCAAACTCTGTATCCTTCACCTTTAGTAACAATAACAGGATATCTTGAATAAGTTGACATTATGTAGTTTGCATCCTTTTCTGTCCAATCCATATCTTACTCCTAAGAAACAATTTCTGTACCAATCCCTTTAGATGTAAATAACTCAAGCAAAATAGCATGTGGAATTTTACCGTTAATAATATGTGCTTTTTCTACCCCTGCTTTTACAGCCTCAATAGAGGCTTTTATTTTTGGTATCATCCCGCCACTAACAACTTCAAGTTTTATTAATCTTTCTGCATCTTCTATATTCATAGAAGAGATTAAATTTCCTTTTTTATCTAAAATGCCAGGTACATCAGTTAAAAAAATAAGTTTTTTTGCTTTTAAAGCTGATGCAATCTTGCCTGCTACCAAATCGGCATTAATATTGAATGTCTCACCCTTTGGCCCTACACCTACTGGAGCAATTACAGGGATAAATTTTTGTTCAAATAACTCTAAAATTTCTTTATTTATTTTAGTTACTTCCCCTACATGACCTAAATCAATAATTTCAGGTGGTTTATCAGGTAACTCTTCTTGTTTAAGAACAATTTTTCGAGCTTCTATAAGACAAGCATCTTTACCACTTAAACCAATCGCCTTACCTCCTGCCTGATTGATAAGATTGACAATCTCTTTATTTACTTTACCCACAAGGACCATTTCTACCACATCCATTGTTGCTTCATCAGTAATTCTTAAACCACCAACAAAACGAGAAGAAATGCCCATTTTTTTTAATACCTCACCAATCTGAGGACCACCTCCATGGACAATAATAGGATTTAATCCTACATATTTCATAAGTACAATATCTAAAGCAAAATTCCATTTTAATCCTTCATCTACCATAGCATGACCACCATATTTAATAACAAAATCCTTTTGATAAAAATCTCGTAAATAAGGAAGTGACTCAATTAAAACCTCAGCTCTTTTAATAAGATTTTCCATATCTTTCATAAGATATATCTACTTAGATCCTCATCTTTGACAATATCCTGAAGCTTTTCCCTTACATATTCAGGACCAATAATTATTTTCTGCCCTTTCATCTCTGGTGCTTTAAAAGAAATATCCTCAAGGAGTCTTTCCATAACTGTGTAAAGACGACGTGCACCTATATTTTCCGTACGTTCATTAACTTTTACAGCAATTTCTGCAATCTCTTTTATTGCCTCATCAGTAAAACTTAATTCAACACCTTCTGTAGCTAAGAGGGATTGATATTGTTTTATCAAAGCATTTTCAGGTTCAGTAAGTATTCTGGCAAATTCCTCTTTACCTAATGGACTAAGCTCCACTCGAATGGGAAAACGACCTTGAAGTTCTGGTATAAGGTCTGAAGGTTTAGAGATATGGAAAGCACCAGCAGCAATAAATAGAATGTGATCTGTCCTTACCATACCATATTTTGTATTTACTGTTGTACCTTCTACAATAGGTAAAAGATCGCGTTGAACACCCTCTCTTGAAACATCAGGACCAGAGGTGGTTGAACGGCTTGCTACCTTATCAATTTCATCAATAAATATAATACCTGATTCTTCTACACGCTGTTTAGCTAAAGAAATAACTTTATCCATATCTATTAATTTTTGACATTCCCTTTGAGTAAGAATTTCAAGGGCTTCTGGTACCTTTACTTTTTTTCTCTTTGTTTTTTTTGGCATCATGGATTCAAGCATTTCTCTAAAACTCATATCCAATTCTTCTAAACCAGCTACTGAAAAGATTTCTACTACTGGAAATGCCCTTTCAATTGTTTCAATCTCTACATACCTATCATTCAATTTCCCTTCATGAAGCATAGCTCTCATTTTCTCTCTTGCAGTATCAAAAGAAGATTCTCTTCTAACTACCTCTAAATATGCCTCTTCTCTAGATTCTTTTCTTGGTCTTGGTAAAAGCAAATCTAAAAGACGTTCTTCTGCCATTTCCTTTGCTTTTTCTTTAACTTTTTTAGTCTCTTCTTGTCTAACCATATTAACTGCAATCTCTACTAAATCACGGATCATAGATTCCACATCACGACCAACATAACCAACTTCAGTAAATTTTGTTGCCTCTACTTTCAAAAAAGGAGAACCAGCTAAGGCTGCTAATCTTCTAGCAATCTCTGTTTTACCTACACCTGTTGGGCCAATCATAAGGATATTTTTGGGAGCAATTTCATCACGTAATGGAGGTGGAACCTGTTTTCTTCTCCAGCGATTGCGTAAGGCAATAGCTACAGCACGTTTTGCATTATCTTGACCAATTATATATTTGTCTAAAGCAGCTACAATTTCTTTGGGGGTTAAAAAAGACATGTTGCCTCCTTATTTCAAAATTTCCAGTACCAATCTTTCATTAGTATATGGACAGATAGAAGCAGCAATAAGCATCGCTTCTCTGACAATTTCCTCAGCACTGAGTGAAGAATGTCTTAAAAGGGCTTTAGCTGCTGCTAAGGCATAAGGGCCACCTGAACCAATGGCTGCTACTGGTTCATCTGGTTCAATTACATCACCATTACCTGAAATAATCAAAATACTATCTTTGTCTGTAACAAGAAGAAGGGCTTCAAGCCGACGAAGTGTTTTATCTGTTCGCCAATCCTTTGCTAATTCTACAGCTGCCCTCTTTAACTGTCCATTAAACTCTTCAAGTTTTTTTTCAAATCTTTCAAAAAGTGTCATTGCATCAGCACTTGCTCCAGCAAAACCAGCTAAAACCTTATTATGATAAATTTTTCTTACTTTTTGAGCTTTTTGTTTTAAAATATAATTTTGACCAAAAGTAACTTGTCCATCACCAGCCATTACAGCCATTCCCTGATGACGTATGCTTAAAATGGTTGTACTTTTTATCATCTCAACTCCTAGGATGTGTTTTATCATAAATCTCCATCAATTTATCTAAAGTAATGTGAGTATATCTTTGGGTAGCAGCTAGACTTTTATGTCCTAACAATTCTTGTACTACTCTTAAATCTGCACCTTGATCTAAAAGATGGGTAGCAAAACTATGGCGAAATACATGTGGATAAACATTTTTAAACATACCAGCTATTGCTGCATATTTTTTTACTATTTTTTCTATACTACGGGCTGAAATTCTATTTCCAAAGATATTAAGAAATAAAGCTTTTTCTTTATTATTTTTAATTAATTTTTTGCGTTGTTGTAAATAATTCATTAATGCCTGTTTTGCCTTATCCCCCATGAACACTAAACGCTCTTTTCTGCCTTTACCATAAACCAAAATAGTACCATCAATCAAATTTACATGTTCTAAATTAATATTTACTAATTCACTAACACGTACACCTGTAGCATAAAGCAATTCAAGAATAGCCTTATCACGAACAGCCAAAGGATTATCTAAATTTTTTACTTTCAAAATATTAAATATTTCATCTACCGTTAAAAATTGAGGCAATTCTTTTGGTATCTTTGGATTAAAAATTGCGTAAGCAGGATGATGATTTATGTAGCCTTTTTTTAAAAGAAATTTAAAAAAAGAACGAATACAAGATAATTTTCTATGAACAGTGCGACGACTAAGTTTAGACATCTTCTCCACAAGATATTTTCTGATACATTCAGAGGTAATATTTTTTATTTCTTTAATACCTTCTTTTTCTAAAAAATTTTTAAAATCTTCCAAATCTATTTTATAAGCTTTTAAAGTATGAAGGGAAAAATTTTTTTCAATCTCAAGATAATGTAAAAATTGTTTTATAAGTTCTTTCACAAAGATTTAAATACCACAAAAACCCTCAAAATCAAGAGGTTAAACGATTAAGTCTCTGCCAAACATATTTTACTTGTTCGTAAAGATAAATTAAATCACTTTTGTTCTCTATTACCCAATCTGCTTTTTCCTTTTTTTCTTCAGCAGATAAATGAAGACTTAATAATCCTTTTGCCTCATCTTCTGAAATTCCCTTATTTATTAACCTTTTAATACATATATCTTCATCAGCATCAACAACAATTGTAAAATCAAATTCTCTTTCCCAACCAACTTCAAACAAAAGAGGTATCTCAACAATTATTATTTTTCCTTTTTTCTCAAGTTCTTGAATTCTTTTTTTAATCCTTTCATAAATCTTTGGATGCAAAATATTTTCAAGAATTTTTCTATCTTTTGGAGAAAAAATAAGTTTATGTCTTAAAAAATCTTTATTTAATGTATTATTTTTATTAAGACACTTTTTACCAAAATAATTTAATATTTCATGGTATGCTGTTTCAGAAGGAGAAAAAAGGGAATGACAAATAATATCTGCATCAATTATTTCTGCACCAAGTGATTTAAACATTTTTGTTACAGTGCTTTTACCACTAGCAGGAAGACCAGTAATAGCAATTTTAAGCATAAGATAACCCTTTTAAAGAATTTATAAATTCCTGCATATCATGAGGTAAAGTTGCTTCAAACTTCATTTTTTTATTTATAACAGGATGTAAAAATTCAATGCTTGATGCATGAAGCATAAGTCTTGGCACTTTTCTAAAAATATTGCGAATTGATTCAAACTTAATTTGATTCAATTTAGATTTACGGAAATAAAGAGAATCACCTAAAATAGGGTGACCGATTGCACAAAGATGAACACGGATTTGATGAGTGCGACCTGTCTTTGGTTCACATAAAAGTAATGCAGAATATGGAAAAACTTCTTTTAATTCCCAATAAGTAAGGGCAAAGCGAGGTTTTTTTGTATGAATAGAAATCTTTTTCCGATCCTTTGGATGGCGACCAATAGATAAATTTATTTCTCCTCTTTTTCTTTGCGGTACACCAAATACTAGAGCTAAATACTTTTTTTTAATCATTCTTTCTTTAAATTGCCAACTTAAATGCTGATGAACATTATTATTTTTTGCCACTATCAATACACCTGATGTTTCTTTATCTAACCTATGAACAATACCTGGTCTTTTTTCACTGCCAACCCCCATAAGTGAAGGACAATGGTAAAGGAGACCATGTACTAATGTACCATGATAATGTCCAGGAGCGGGATGAACCACCAATCCAGATGGTTTATTAATAACAATCAAATATTCATCCTCATAAAGGATTTCAAGTGGCACAGGCTCTGGTTTAAGCTTAGGAACTTCAATATCAGGGGGAGAAAAAGTAATTATTTCTCCTTCTTTTATTTTATAACTTGCTTTAGTGATAAATTTATCATTAACTTTTACTTTACCTTGCTCTATAGCCTTTTGAACTTGAGAACGAGTAAGACCTGTTAATTGTGTAAGAAATATATCTAATCTTTTACCACCACTTTCAGCATCACATTTATAAACCTTCACAGACTAAGAATCTGTTTTATTTCTACCTCCACTTCTTCTGGATCACATTTTTTCGCAATAGCAATTTCAGTCACTAATAAACGGCAAGCTGTATCCATCAATTTTTTCTCACTATATGAAAGACCTTTTTCTTCTTTTAAAACAGCAAGATCCCTCAATAATGTTGCTACATCAAAAATAGAACCTGTCTTTAATCTCTCAACAAGTTCCCGATACCTCTTATTGTGATTTTTTTCAGGATCTATAACTGATAATGGCTTTTCTTTAAGAATTGAATAAATTTTTGGTACCTCTTCTTGAGAAACAACTGGTCTTAAACCAATTGCTTTAGCATTTTCTATAGGGATAAAAATAAGCATCCCATTTTCCAAAATACGCATTGCATAAAAATCCTTTGTCTCACCAGAAAGTTCTTTTTTCTCAATTGACTCTATAATTCCAACACCATGCGCTGGATAGACTGCAAGATCACCAATCTTAAACATAAAATTATTTTAACATATTTTTTTCTAAATGCAAAACTTTACCTAACTTTTTTATTACCTTTTTATCTGCCTCTAAAAATGGCAATTTTTCCAACTCTTCCATTGTCACCCAGCGATACCTTACAGTAGGAAGCGGCTTAAGCTCTCCACTTTTATAAGAACAAAAAAATACATAAAGAGTAATTGAAAAATTAGGATAAGTGTGAAATATTTTAGTGAAAAAGCGATTAATATCAATCTCAATCCCTAATTCTTCCTTAATCTCCCTTAAAAGGCATTCTTCAAGTGTCTCATGCTCCTCTTTTTTCCCTCCAGGAAACTCCCAAAGACCACCATAAACCTCATGCTCAGGCCTAGTAGTAACCAGGATTTTTCCATTATGAAAGATAATAGCTGCTGTCACCTCATAATGAGGCATATTTTTTCATAACAAGTTCTAGTAAGAGAGGCAACCCATTACTTCATTTTGTTTCTCAAATGCACTAGAACAAAAATTCTAATCATTTTTATTTTTCTGTATGATAAAATACATATAACTCCAGCCACTTAAAGCATTTTTTAACTTATCACAATCTAATGCGTTACTACTTTAACATAAATCACTTTTTCCATCTTTTCCTCCTACTATTAATTATGTTATTTTTATACTTACTAAAATAAAATAAATTATTAATAATAAAATGGGGGCAAGGCA
>JAJSZS010000034.1 GCA_030262725.1 Candidatus Desulfofervidus auxilii
AATAAATCTAATGTATAGGATATTTAAGGAAAACCTAAGTACAGATGTACTTATTTCTCTAGAAAGTAATAGAAATATCGAGACACTTGACTTTCCTTATCCAATAATTGTTATCGATACATCGGCAAACTATAGAGTTCTCATAAATGGACAAGAAAATTTTTCTCTGCAAGACTTCTATTTCCTAAAAATTTTAAATGAAATCTTATCAATAGAAATATTATTTAAAAAAACATATATATGTATAGATAGCTACAAGAGAGTTATTCCACTGAAGAAAATGATAAAAACAATAAAAAATAAGCTGAGGATAGAAAATTTATTGGGCGAAAGAGTATTATTAGATTATGATACAACTCTTAAAACAGAATTATCTATTAAATTAAAACCATGCCTACCTAAAATCTAAAAATAAGTTTCTAATATAATAGTTATAGTTTTTCTAATTATATTTAGATTCTAGAGTTATCAAAATAATTTGATTTCTAATGAACACATGTAGCTTTCCATATCCAAAGATACAAATTTATTTTAACAATGATTTATCTTTACTCGATTATACGATTATTACAATAGAAATTCTTTATAAAACCTTATTGGAGAAATTATTTATATGCTAATATCCCTAAGAGTTTAGGCATATATTCTATTCTAAATCCAGCTTTCATTAATCTTCTTCCCATGCCCTTTACCATCCTCTTACCACTTAAAAGACCGGGGTACCCAGTATAATGAAATAAAATTCCATGAGGTTTTAAAACTCTATACAATTGTCTATAAAATTTAAGACTATATAGTTCTCCTGCAAGAGAAAATCTAGGGGGGTCATGAATTATCTTATCAAAAACATTATCTGAAAAACTATATATTACTTTTGAAGCATCATCTATAACAATCTTTATTTTATCATCATCCAGTTTTCTAGACCATGGATTATAGGATGCCATCTCCAATACATTTAAATTCTTTTCAATAGTAATGATTTTCCCAGCCCCCTTTTGCAGAGAAATTATAGCTGTGTATCCCAACCCTGTACATATATCTAGTATTTTTTCACCAGATCGTATAGATATCGCATTAACTTTTTGCAGAGAGTCTTTCCATGGAGAAATATCTTTAATTCTATGCATATGAATACCATTTATCTCAAGTGTAGGTGCAGTATTATATCCTACCGATCGTAGCTTATAATAACTTTTCCCCCTCCACCATGCAAGTTTTACAAAAATATTATTTTCATAGCAGTATAAGTCTCCCTCCCTCCACTTAATATCCTTTAACATACTAATATCGACACCCATATCATCTATTATTAAATTTCTATTCCTTATCTTATAGAAGCTATAAGTTAACCCCATATCTAAAGTAGTGTAGACGCTTCTTTCTCCTTTCGAATAAGCATTTAAAATAGATTTAACTACCTCTCTAGAAAAGACTGGAAGATTTTTCGGAATAAATCTGTATAACACAATAAATATATCAATAATTTCAAAATAAAATCTTTCGATTAATATATTATTATATTATAGATTATCAGTATTAGAATATGCGGCCGCCGGGATTTGAACCCGGGTCACCGGCTTTCCTCTTCCTCGGGAGGCCAGCGTCCTAGACCATACTAGACGACGGCCGCCCAATAATTATTAGTTTAAAAAGAGTATAAAAATGTTTCTGGAACTATTTAGAGCTGATGGTGGACGAAATATCTGACTAAAGTTCTTCATAATTGGTTTTAAGAGCTTTGGCCATGATTTTTAATTCTTTTCTTTTATCTCTCCTTACCACTACTACATAATAAGAAAGTAGTTTTTCAGCTATCTATATGAATCCTCTACTTCAACAACTGCTATCGATTTCGCATGTGGTGAAGAATATCTATCTATTTTTCTTAAAAAATCCTTTTATAACTTGAATTTTCCCGAAAAGTGGTGAAAACTTAACTAGAGTGATAGGGCCTTCACGTATTTCAGCATCCACTGTTACTCCACTTTTATGTATTTTATCATATTTTTTTCCTAATAACTAATTTAGAGGTGATGGAAAGAAGTACTGGTCCTAAATAAGAACAATGACCTAAAATTACTGTTTTCGCCGCGTCATATTTGCTTAAAGGTACCTCAAGTTTCCTAGATACCTCGGAGAACAAGCTTAAAGGTAAAATATTAGTCATAAAGCAGGGTTCTTCAAAAAATTTGTTTAAAAGAACTAGAGTAATTAGTGTTAAAGTATCTCCTTCACATGAACAGGATATTTTCTCATCAAGTAAAAGAGATAGGCTAAACATGGATGTATTAGCCCATATTTTCCCTCAAACTTTTCAGCCAGACATCCTAAAGTTGTTGATGAATGGATAAAGTCCAAAAGTTAAGTTTTCTAACTCCTCTTTAGAGAAATCACCAACAACCTTCACTTCTCTTACACATTCTGAGGAGAAACCTTAAGGGTGTCAAAGACTTCCTAGGTCTAAAAATCTTCCAGAAATTTCCTCATCTCTTCAAATACTATTTTAAGAAGATCATATTAGCTTATAAATGATAGCTAAGAGATTATAAAATTATTAAGTAATTTCACGGAGAAAAATGTAAGATGAAATAATGATGATTCAAGGGTTAGAATAGGCATTATTTAATATTTTCCTTATTCTGCCTAACCTTAAAGAATACGCGAACATAATCTCTCTTAGGAGGCGGCCTCCATCTTATATAATAGCATTTTTCTTTATCTGGATTACATATCATTAATTTTATAACTTTGTATTTTGTAGACTTCATATTTATATCATATGTGCGATAAATAGTTCCATATATTAGCTTGTTATATTCTTTAACTCTACTTAATTCTTTATTATCTGATTTTCGTGGATCTTGACGATAACTGACATAAATATTTATTGTGTCTTTTATGAGTTCATAGTATTCTACAGGTAATGCCAAGCTTATAATTACTTTTCTTGTAATACAGTTAAGTCGGGGACAAAAGGATACAAATTCATATTTTTCGTCGAAAAACCATTTGCCATTATTCACTTCTTCCTCAATTTCTTCTAAGATCATATGATATTGATTATTATATTTTTCTTTCCATAAAAGTATAATTTCTTCTTCTCTTATAACTGGAGGATTTATTTTAAAGATGTACCTTGTCTTGTAATGCCTTGGGCGCTCTATAGAAATTTTTCTTTGATGTAGAAAAACATTTCTATCAAGATTTATATCTACAATATGAATATCTTTCATCATACCAGATATTTCAGCGATAGCCGTATATTCATCAAATTCTCTATTTGATAATATATGAACTAAACACGTTTCCTCACTATTACCGTTTTTATCTATGAAAAATGCTAAATGAGATAATAATATGATGTAATCACTTTCTTCTTTTATTAATTTTTCTCCTCTTTCCGTCAGATAGTATTTAGAAAATTTTCGATTTATTTTTTCCCTTTTTAGATATCCTTTTATAACTAATTTTTTTAAAAGACTAGCAAGAGTTGAAGGAGGATATTTTTTAACTAAATGCATAATATCTTTAAAACGAAGTCCATCTTTTTTAACATCATTTAGGTATATAATCCTGAGCAATAATTTCACTTTTTCATCAATATTACATTTTTCAGACATTGATATCACACTTAATTCAATTTATTTTTTATTATTTTATTTTATTTTAATTCAAATGATTTAAAATTTTTTCTGACTAGAGATCGTTCAATTTAGTATTTATTTTTTATTTAGTTCTCATGGATAATCCTTTTCTTCTCTTCATCTTTTATTATTGATTAGTAAAAATTTATAAGTAAAATTTATAAGATGAAAAAATATTAATAATGATGAATTATTCGAAAATAGTAAGATAAATTTTTAAGAATAATTTGGAATAAAAGATTTAAAGGTGGGGAGATGAATAGCATTGATTTGATCATTTTCCTAATATTAACCATTGGTGGTTTATTATTAGTTTTCATGCTTATTATCATTTTATTGTATTTCTCTAAAATTGGTAAATCTCCTTTAAGGATTAAAGGAGATTTAATCGTGTTTCCTGAGTTCTTTATAATTAATTTCCCTGCTAATATTAAATTTCCAATTCTGTTATATGGTCTATTTTATTTTAACAGAACCTATATTTCTACAGAATATCGAAGATATTCTGCAGAAGATGCCCTTAAAGAGATACTTAAAAATGAGATTTTTGGGGCATCAGAAGCTTATAGTTCAGGAAGATTAGTGGAGGCTTTTAAGAAATCTTTAAGGGCTAATGCTCGTTTAATACTTTCTTATGTTGAAGGAAACAAGCTTAAATTGCCATCGTGAGATGATGAATCTTATATCTCCCACTACAATATGTGAAAAATACAACAATTTAATTGAATATCTTAAGAAACCGAATAAAGCTATTGATTTAGGATTAATAGAAAAATTATATTATCAATATATCTATCCTATCTTAGAAAGAGCTTCGATTATCGGTAAAGAATTAGATAAAAGTCCAGAGTATAGTTTACTTAAGGAAAGCATATATAGAATTTATGAAAAAGCTTTAATTTATTCATGGATCTATAGTACTTTATTTTCTTCACCAATATATCTTAAAAAAAATAATATGTTAAGAGCAATATGTAAAAATGCTATAGATATATTGATAGTTAAAGATGGTTATGAAATCATGTATAGAAAGTTATTAAAAATAATAATATTGCTATATGGATATCAAGAAAAATGTAGTATTAAGTTAATAAAATATGGAAATATTAACAAAATGGTGGGAAAACAATATAAACAAATATTTAAAACAACAAGTTATATAAAAGATAAAATATTAAAAATATGTTTCTCGAGTGGAAAAGAACGAGAAATTTGGGGATTCTGGCGACTTTTTTCAGCAGGAAAAGAGGATCGTGAAGAAATAATTGATACTGCATACGCTTTATTAATTAATGAGGTTAAAGAGAAGTTAGAAAGAGAGTCTTTGGATAAAATTCGTATAATTGGCATAGGTCGTGGTGGTAGTGCATTAGCTGGGCTTATCATTAAAAGACTAAGAATACCAATGTGTATCGCATATTTTGGTGGCCATATTGGCTATGGTCTTTATGATTCGATCTTAAAAGTTTTGCCGAAACCTCAAAAAGATGAAACTCTAATTCTCTTGGACGAAGTATCTGCAACAGGATATACGTTAGGATTAGTTCGTCAAATTATGTTATCTCTCGGCTACGACCAAGGGAAGATTTTGCCATTTGTTCTTTTAAAGGTAGATCCTATAGGTGTAAAAGAGGAGGAAATAAAAAGATATAATAAAATAAAAGAATCAATTATTTCATTATTTGGTTACGCATCAAATAATGAAATAAAGAAAAAGGGGATGGGAAATAGTTTCCTTGACTCTCTTACATTAAGTCGAGTAAAAAAACCAAAAGTGAACGTCAAGAAATTAGAAGAAAATTTAAAAAAACTATGCGTTATAAACAATAAAGTATGTCCTTGGAATATATATAATGATCCAAATCTCGTAGCGGAAATTGCAAATTATTTTATTAATTTCATTTATAGTCTAGAGAAGAGTAATAAAAAATATCTCCTATTTTCTGCTTCGATATGGATATTACCAGTCGCTGCAATAGTTTCTGATGAGATAAATATTCCACTAGTATATCTAAGAGAGACTCCCTATAAAATAGAAACTAGACCCAATCTTTCTCTTATACGTAAAAAACCAGATGTAATAATAATCTTAGATACCGTTATAAAATATGGTGAAAGAGTAAACTTTATTCTAAAAAAACTTCTTGAAAAAAAGATTATTCAAAAAGATACTAATGTAGAGCTATTAACATTATTTAGTTTATCTGAAGATAAAAAGATTAGGGAAGAAATTTTAAAAGATAAAAGGATTAGGTTAAATATATATTCTATATTCAAACCCTATGTTGGTGATAAAAATGAATAAGGATTTAGGTGACTTTATAGCAAGTTTTTGGAGTATTATGTTTGGTCTCTTCTTTGGAGTTTTTTTCAATAAAGTAATGCTCCGAAATTTTCTATGTTACATAGTCTGGGTATTTTGGGTAGTTTCTTACTTTCTTCTTTTCTTTATGATAGTTATAGGTGAATTGAATATATTAGGAATTTTAGGAGATTTAAGAGAATTTTTAGAGAAAGTTAGACTAGGTTTTCTATATCGAATAATAGCTATTCTAACCATTCATTCATCCCTAACAAAAGCACTCTTAATTGTTGCACTACTATTTTTCACAATTATCCCTTTTGGTATAGCAGCTTTAGGTTGGATAAATCCTTATATTATTTCATTAAACTTATTAGGAAATTTCTCATTTTATTTATGGAAGAAAAAGGAAATGGAGGGTCTTTTTGGAGGGCCTAAAATTGTTTGGTCCATTATATTATGTACTATTATACTTGTTTTTCTAGGCCCTATTATTGTTGAAATACCTAAGAAATTAGGTTTTTCATTTGTTATAAGTTGGATTTTACTACTCGTTTACTAAATACTTCATGTTAGCTGGTTTTTCCTGATGGTTTTTCGGTATAGCTTAATGCTTCTGGTGTTAGAGAGAGTGGAAAAGTTGTCTGGTTTGCGAAAATTCCTTTGACTATGGAGGGAAATATGTTGTTAAAGTGTTTGATCCATATACTGGGGGTTAACTTCATCTAATTCAGTCTTCTTAACTCTGTATTTAATGGTACTATTTTCCAGGCAAAAAGATATACAGCTTCTTAAAAGGTTTTGGGTGATAAACAACTAAAAACTAATTGAAGTATTATCTTCAAACTTTAATCTTGAATTTTGGTATTTTAATTTCGTCCCACTCTATATATTTTCTTTTATCCTTACCTATGGAATGATAAAAAACAAAATGTTCTGCATATTCATTTACTCTAAAATAAGTTTCTCCAGCCAAGAATTTTAATACATTTTCTAATTTTGGAGCCTTGAACGGAATATCGTTTTTAATCATGGCTTCTACCATTTTAAGAAATTTTCATGCATAAGCATAGTTTGTAACAAATATGCTGAACCAAGGTTCATGTTTATTTGGAGGATACAAATGAATTCCGTGTCTATATCAACTAAACACTATTTCAAAGGGATGACCACCACAGCGAGACTTGTGACAAAGCCAGTACATAAAGGCTCTTTTACTTGTTTTATTCTTTATTTTCAACATTCTACAGTCTCTTCAATCAGACTATCTCCTATATATATCCTCTGGAGCCATGTTTCCAGTCTTTTCACCGAAAGCGGCTTTATAGTAAATAACACAAACATTGAGGTAATCGTTTAATGAAATAAAGTATATTGGTTTCATAGTTTTATGTGAGAAATATATATTTTCATAATTCTTTCTTTCTTCTTTTTTGAAGAACCTTTTTCATAACGCATTTACCTAATATTTTTCCAGTTCTAATTTCTGGTGGCAGACATCGTTTTATGATTTCAGAATTTTTCATTAAAACTTTTGAAAATTTCAGCATGTCTTTTACAATATCAAAGTATTCTTTCTCAATTTCTTCTTTCCCAGAATATATACTTCTAATGGAGTAAAATTGTTTGAAATTAAAGCATACATATTCTTATAGTTTACAATCGCAACTATTATAGCTCCGATTTTTCCTATCCTGACTAGAAGATAAAAGTTGTACCTTTTTTTCTCCGGGATCTTGATCAGATTCATCTGGATATGCTAAGTCTGCAAGCTTTCTTATCAGATTTAATAATCTTGTATTCTTTATTTTAATATAAAGGTTGCCAGGTCTAAATATATAGCTTAACTCATAGTAGCTGAATTTTGACTTAAATCCGAATATTTTTTCAAACGCTTTTATTTTCATAATTTTATGATCCCGAATCTTTTCTCTAATATCATATTTCGAATTCAGTTCATCTAAAATTCTTTAACTAATTTTCCTAATGTTTTATTTATATATAAAAGATTTAAGGCGTTAAGCTTATCTAATGAGTTTAATTAATGTATTTAAGAATGCTTTAAATTGTGTTATGATTTTTATTTTTAAGATTAGCTTTAAAGGAATTTTTTTCTCCATATTTCTTTTTATGGTCTTTAATTATTCGATTATATTTATGTGGATCTGTTACAAATGTACGATCTAAAACATGGAAGAGAGTATAACGATTAGTATCTATTCTAAGCTCAGTATCTTTATCTGTTGTTACAAATATTGGACGTATATCTAAAGTAGTCCTAGTTTTTTCAGGCCTTCTTTTCCAAAAGCATTTTTTGTCAATCGTTCTCTCAAACTTATTTTACATGAAATAATGACTTTTACTAAATTTATAGTTTTATCGACAATTAGAATATCGACGTCCAACGCTCCTTATTTTGACATCAAATATTTTTATAAACTTTTTAGAAAGTTCGTGAATATAATTTTATTAGTTTTACATTACTATTCAATTTCCCAGTTTATGTTTATTGTTTGAATAGACCTATGGTTAATATTTCGCTGGTTTAGATAATTGTTTCGATTAGAAAAGTCTATCTCTACTATATTTATCTATCAAAGTATTTTAACATGTATTCTGTAAATGATCTATTGTTTACCAATATGGATGTCAATATGCTTATTAGAATTATTTCTATCCATGCTTTACTTAATATTATTGGAATGAGGAATTCAAGCGATATTTTTAGGAATAATGGGATAACATATTTAAAGAATATTATTGTAAATATGCATTCCGGAATATAGCTTAGAGGAGCTAGTGGTAGAATCCATTTAAATCTATTTTTCTCCCTTATCTTTAAAATATCTACTAGTAATCCTAAAGTTAATCCAGTTAAAGATTTACCTAAGGGGAGTCCTATTAAACCCAATATTCCCAAGGATCCTAAAGGTCCGAAGAATATTCCTGGAAGTAGACCTGATAGAAAACCGACTATGAATCCGATATATGTTCCACCATATATTGCAGATATAAATGTAGCTATATGGGAGAAATCTGGAACTACCTGTCCCCCAATTGCAAATCTAGTAGGTATAAATAATATATTTCCAATGATGCTCATTATTGCGCAAAAGCTGATTTTCCTTGCATCCATAGTATTTAATAATATATTTTACTCATAAAAAAGTTTTTACTTAAAAATGAGTAGCTATCTCATATGGATACTTTTAAGATATCTTTTAATCATATCTGATTTTGTCTTATATATTATTTCCCTTGGTTTCCCCTCTTCTATAATTTTCCCATTATCCATAAATACTATTTTATCCGCAACATCTATTGCGAAATCTACTTCATGTGTAACTATGATCATAGCTATACCTTCTTCAGCGATTTTTCTCAAAGTATTTAATACTTCATCTCTAAGATCGGGATCTAATGCTGATGTGGGTTCATCTAGTAAAAGTATTATCGGGTCCATTGCTAATGCTCTTGCAATAGCAACTCTCTGTTGCTGTCCACCGGATAGCTGT
>JAJSZS010000035.1 GCA_030262725.1 Candidatus Desulfofervidus auxilii
CTTCAAACCCTCTCCATTTAAAACTTACCACGTAACGCCTCCTCACAAAGACATGAACCGCACCAGCCCCTTCTCCACCTTCACACAATCTTCCCCGCACCTAAGCGATGCAGACTTTATACAATGTTAGGTCTTGCACATCTTTAAGGAACAAGCCAGCTCAGGATCCTGTCTCTCTGAAGCTGCAAATAGGTGACATTTTCCGCCATTGCACAATGGCAACAGCAATTCGAGCTATCACAGGCTTTTTTACTTTCAAACTTAAGATTGTGAATTGATCCATGTTTGCTATCCCCGCCATGTGAACTCTGCCTCCTTCACCTCTGAGTTGAAGAGCTTTCTGAAAGGGCGACATCGCCGAGAGATTCCGCATACGGGGCATACGGAGCAGGGTGGAGCGAACTGCGTGAAGAGGTGAAAGCAAGCTTCCTCTTTCGTTTCAGAGTCAAGACTTGTCTTTCAGTAATGAACAGCTGATTTGCCAACTTTTAATAGTAAAGCGATTCCGAGATGAGAGGAGATACATTGCCGCAACTTATGGACACTTTTTTCCTCTCAATGCATTCAGTAACTCAAGCAATCCATTTCGCCATAGATAGTTGTTCAATTATTTATGTTGCTTGATGCTCGGACACATCGGATATGCCAGAGTATATTTATATGAGAAGGAAAATTAAAGAGATTGGAGGGTCAGCGGGCAATGTATGCGTTGACGGGAGATGTGCTTTTTGCGTCATTCCGTAGAGGTCTCAGGAACGGAAATTGGAAGAAGCTGAAAGCGAGTGAGAGGGCTTTTTTCAAGGCAGCGCTTTTCTATCTGAGGCGAGGCGGAAGGATTGTGAGCGTGTCTGTTTTGGAGAAGCTCCGCTTGCTCATAGCGAAATTGAATGAGACGATAAGGATGAGAATATTTAGAAAGGGATTCGAGAAAGCGATTGAAATTTTGAACGCATACGAAAATTCTGCATGGTATCCTTATTTAAAGAAATGGCTAAAAGAACCCGATTATATATTCTGGCTCGGAACAATATGAGAAGAAAATTATACTCACGTGCCAAAAATCTGAGTAAGATTAAGCGTCCGCTGGATTTAATGGGAGGTGAGAAGCATACAGAATGAGTAGCAATGCAGATATAATTCCAAATTGGCATGATATACGCAATACATATATGAACGGGTTATATGACATTCCGCCCCGAAGCCTGAAGATGATGCAAGCAACTAGAGAATCTATTAAGGTGAGAAGATGATCACAAATAGTTTTATATTCATTCCAGGAATCGGATACAAAACAGAGGAATATTTGTGGAAAAGGGGTATTCTAACGTGGGATGATCTAGAAAAAGCTTGCATTTACTCTATAAACCATCTCTCGAAAAGAAAAATTATAAAACATTACTTAGAAATAGCAAAAACCTCTTTAAGTAGAAAGGATGCATCCTTTTTTGCTAAGCATTTGCCTCAAACAGAATATTGGAGACTATATAGGGAGTTTCGTACAAAAACCATTTTTTTTGACATCGAAACCACAGGTTTATCGTTATATTATGACGTTATAACCCTCATAGGCACTTTTGATGGTCATAAAGTTAAAATTTTTTTAAGAGATAATAATCTGGAGAATATAATTGATTACTTGCAGAACTATGAAATTATTGTTACTTTTAATGGAAAATTATTTGATATACCTTTTATTAAAAAAGAATTCCCTGAAATTAAGCTTCCTCCTATTCATATTGATTTGAAGTTTTTAATTAGGTCTTTAGGTATGAATGGTTCTCTTAGAGAGGTAGAAAAGAAGATAGGTATAGAAAGAGAAAAGGACGTAGAAAATATCTGTGGAAGGGAAGCTGTAGTATTATGGAATAAATTTATGAGAGGAGATGATGAAGCGCTTAGGAAGCTAATTTTGTATAACGTTTACGATGTAATAAATTTAAAAAAGCTTATGGAGTTCTGCTACTTAAAGAAAATTGAAAATGATATTCTGCCTAGGATGAAGAATAAATACATCCAACAAAAATTATTTGACAATCATAATACGAAAGAATTTGAGTACAGTCCTACTTCATCCAATATTGTTGTTCCTCGAATTAGTATAAAGCGGTGCAATTCTAAATTAGAAATTCAAGCAAACAATAAAATTTTGCTTAAGGTTGATAGAAGTAAAATAAGAAAAGTAGAAATTAAGATAGATAATTTGATACAAAAAATAAAAAATAATAAATATAAACCTCTTTCAGTTGGGATAGATTTATCAGGCTCCGAAAATAGATTTTCCGGAATTTGTATTCTTGAAGAGAGAAAAGCGTATTTAAGCAGGGTAAAAACTGACGAAGAAATTGTCTCTACTACGGTTGATGTTAAACCTGCTATAATATCAATAGATTCTCCCCTCAGTTTGCCTAGGGGAAGATGCTGTACCAGTGATTCATGTGAATGTAGAAAATACGGAATCATGAGAGAATGCGAGAGGGTCTTAAGAAAAAGAGGCGTAAATGTCTATCCTTGCTTGATTAAAAGTATGCAAAAACTAACCACAAGAGGCATTAAGTTAGCTAGAATTTTTGAAGAGAAAGGTTTTCAAGTAATAGAAAGCTATCCTGGTGCAACTCAAGATATCTTGAGATTTCCGCGAAAACGTATTAGTTTGGAAGAGCTAAAAATAGATTTAATAAACATGGGAATAGAGCCATTCTCTGATGAGGAAACAATAACCCACGATGAAATTGATGCACTTACCTCTGCATTGGTTGGTTATTTTTACCTTGCAGGAATGTACGAAGCTATAGGCAATATTGAAGAAGGATATTTAATTATACCAGATTTAAAAGAGGGAGGTGAATAACATGAATGTAGTTGTAATAGTAGGGGGACAATTCGGGGGGGAAGGAAAAGGAAAAATAACTGCCCACTTATGTCGCACATATAACTTTGATGTTGCCGTTAGATGTGGTGGTCCAAATTCTGGCCACACTATTACTTTCAATGGCAAACAGATAATATTAAGACAAATTCCTGCAGGCGTTGTGAATCCAAACACTAAATTATTTTTACCGGCAGGATGTCTTATAGATATAGATATTTTATTTGAGGAGATAGAATTATTCAATCTAACTCCTGAAAGATTTAAAATCGATAGAAATGCTGTGATTATCTCTAGGGAGGATATTGAGAAAGAAAGGCAATCAAAGCTTAATGAAAGAATTGGCTCGACTTGTACAGGGGTTGGTTTTGCTGTTGCTAAAAGGGTTCTTAGAGAGAAAGATATAAAATTAGCAAGAGATATTCCTGAGTTGAAACATTATCTTACAAATGTTTCTGAGGAATTGACACAGCATAAGAGGCAAAATAGAAAAATCATTATTGAAGGCACCCAAGGATTTGGTTTATCTGTCTACCATAGTCCCTATTATCCTTATGCGACAAGTAGAGATACCACGGCATCTGGTTTCCTAAGTGAAGTTGGTATTAGTCCCTTAGATGTTTCCGATATTATTATGGTAATACGCACATTTCCTATTAGAGTTGGAGGAAATTCTGGTCCTTTACCTAATGAGATTGACTGGAAAACGATTCAATTAGAAAGTGGTTATCCCTATGAAATTAAAGAATTTACTTCTGTAACAAAACGATTGCGGAGAGTGGGAAGATTTGATATGGAGCTTGTTAAAAGGGCGGTTGAGGTTAATAGCCCCACTCATATAGCGTTAATGGGGGTGGACTACCTTGATTATAGAAATAAAGGTGTTACAGATTACGATAAATTAACAGATAAAACGAAGAGTTTTATTTCTTTTTTAGAAAAAGAATTAGGAACCAAAATAAGCTTCATTGGAACAGGGCCTGCTGATTATGAAATTATTGATTTGTTAAGTAGGAGGGGAAAAGAATGGATGAAAGTGAAGGTTTTATAGAAGGCTCTGTGCTTTTGTCTGATAGAATTAAAGACCTGTGTAAGAAAAGTCCACCTTTAATCAACCCCTTTGATGAAAAATATCTCAAGCCAGCCTCTTATCATTTACGTCTGGGCAGTGAATGTAGGGTAAATGGTAAGGACATAACTTTGAGTGATAAACAACCAACCCTTGAAATACCACCACATGGAATGGCTGTAGTTTCTACCTATGAAAAAATTAATCTACCACACTTTTTGATTGCACGCTGGAATCTTAAAGTTAAATTGGTATATAAAGGCTTATTGTGGGTTGGCGGAGCACAAATAGATCCAGGATATCAGGGATATTTGTCTGCTCCCTTATATAATTTATCAATTAAACCGGTTGTTCTAAAATATAAGGAACCGATTTTTACTATTGATTTTGTAAAAACAACAAATTTTGATGAATCAAAATGTAAAATATGGGAATCAGATAGGCCTACTAATCGCCCCGATGTGTTTAAATATTTAGATTCGCCTCCTATGAAAAGTGGTGTAGCTGATGATATAGACTATATGAAAAGACAGCTTAAAAAAATAGACGATTTTCAAACGAGAATTGATACTTTTCAGACAATTACTTTCACGATTCTTGGAATTATTATAGCTACTCTCTCTTTTTTAGGGATGTCAAAATTTGGTGGTTTAAATTCACCACAACCAACTTGGTGGCAAATAGTCACATGGATAATTGTTCTTGTTGCGATACTAATCCTAACGTGTTGTTTAGCTTATGTTGTAATACAAGTCTATAAGAGGGATAAAGAAAAAAGAAAATAGTAACAAAAAATGGAGGCGACGCTATGGTAAAAATAATAAGTTTCGAAGGATGTGTAGGTGCAGGTAAGACTAGTTTAACTAATTATTTCTCATATGAATTAAAGTGTGAAAAAGTACTAGAAGCATATGAGAAGAATCCTTTCTTGGAAGATTTTTATGCAAAGTCGGATGTTGCACTCGAAACTGAGATAACTTTTTTACTAATCCATTTTTCACAATTAAAGAAAGCACTTAGCGAGTGTAAGGGCAATTTTATATTAAGTGATTTTTCGATAGAAAAAGATTTAGTATATGCAAAATTAAATTTAAACGAAAAAGAATTAAAAGTCTTTGAACAAATTTATAATTACGTTATTAGTAAAGTAGGTGTTCCTTATGCTGTCATTTACTTGGATTTATCTTTAAATATTTTAAGAAGAAGAATTTTTCAAAGAGGAAGGCCTTACGAGATTAATGCAGACCCTACTTATTTCAAAAAATATAATGATAAAGTTAAAGAATATTTCAAAAAATATACACATAGTAAAGTTTTCTTTTTCAATGTTGATGACTTAGATTTAGAGCCAGAGAACAAAAAGTTAACTCAAATAAGAAACAAAATCATGGAGTTGATAAAAAATGATTTGTAATCCTGTATATAGCTTCGGGCGGAACGCTTTGTCGCTTCGCTCCTCGCCTCGCTTATGCTCGGTCATATAACAGCGGATAAACGGTTCGCCTTCGGCTCACCCAAACTTCCTAACGGAAGCTTCGTTTATCCGTAATATGTTAGGCGAAATGCCTTGATGGGGAGAATCTAATGAAATCATTCGTAGTTGAGCTGTGGTTGGGGATATTCAGCATACTGAGATGGATATCGCCTTTTCAGGTAATCCGTACTTTGATTCCAGCCATCAGAGGAAGTCATGGCTTTGTTGATGGATGGGTTTTAGGAAATTTACTACTTTCAATTATACTATTATTAATGTGTTCAGCTCCGAGTCTACATTGGTGGGAGATTATCGCTATTTGTTATGGGATAATTCGAGTTTTCGAAATCTTTATCTACCAAATTAACGTGCTGTTATTTGATGAGTATAGGGCAAGAAAAGCAGGAAAAACTTATGCTCTACGAGGCTTTCGCCGCCTTGTGATCCTTCTGCTACATAATTATGCCGAAATTATTTTTTGGTTTGCTCTTTTTTATCGTAACTTAGACTGGGCGTTTGAGACAGGCAAAATCAATCTCAATTCATTTTCTGTATCTTTAAACTTTAGTTTTGTTACAATGACTACTTTTGGCTATTCTACTATCCTTCCCAAGGAAACTTTGGGGCACGTTCTCACTCTTACTCAGTCAATAATTGGTTTGTTCATGGCGTTATTGATTCTCGCAAGATTCATATCTTTAATCCCTGCCCCTCAAACCATGGATGAATTTGAAAGGTGATTATTATGGCACTTCGTCTAACAGAGCGTATCTGGCTTCGGTGCTTCGCACCTCCGCCTAAATTCCTCGCTCCGCTCGGAACTTCGGATATGCCCAAAACGTTAAGTGAAATTCGGCTCATGCGTTGAGAGAATTAGAAATATTACATTAATGGTTAAATAGGTGATATAGTATGCTCGTAAAATTTGAGATATATAATGATGGTGAATACTGGTGTGCAAGAGGTATAGGGGTGGATATATTCACGCAAGGGAAAACACTTGATGAGTTGATGGAGAATATAAAAGAGGCTGTTGAAGCACATTATGGAGAATTATTGGAAAAAGGTGAAGATATAAAGATATTATCAATATCAGAAATAGAGGTGCATTCAACTGCCAAGGTTACCAGTCGTTAGTGGTGATGAACTAATCAAACTATTGACCAGATTGGGATACGAGATAGTAAGACAGAAAGGAAGCCATGTGCGTTTAAGAAAGAAAACAGAAATAGGTGAGTATAAAGTAAAATACAGTAATACTAACTGGAGCCAAGCAATAGCAGATAACAGAACGTATCTGGCTTCGTGCCTTCGGCACTTCGCCCAAATCCCGCCTCATAGGGTTTCAGCATACGCTCGGAGCGTTAAGTGAAATACCTGCCGTCGCTTTGATGGAGGATGATAAAGATGTTGAATTCGGATGAAATATTAAAGAAAATTGAAGAAAGCAAAGACAAAATTAAGAAATTTGGAGTCAGGAGGATAGGCATATTTGGTTCCTATGTTAGAAGTGAGCAGAAAAAAGGGAGCGATATAGACATAATAGTAGAATTTGAAAAAGGAAAGAAAACTTTTGACAACTATATGGAACTAAAATTCTTTCTGGAAGACTTATTCAACTGTAAAGTTGACCTTGTGATTCTGGAATCTATAAAGCCAGATTTGAAACCTCATATATTAAGGAGTGTGAAATATGCCACGGGAGTATAAAGTGTATTTGAGGGATATACTTGAAGCGATAGGTAAAATTGAGAGATATACAGAGAATATGAATTTTGAGGATTTTTCAAACAATGAATTAATTCAAGATGGTGTGATAAGAAATCTTGAAATAATAGGAGAGGCTGTAAAAAATCTACCTGATGATATTAAGAAAGATTATCCAGAAGTAGAATGGAGAAAAATAGCTGGTCTGAGAGATATTCTTATTCATGCATATTTTGGTGTGGACTTAGAGGTTATATGGGACATAGTGAAAAATAAAGTTCCAGAACTAAAGGAAATGGTGAAAAAGATTCTTTTAAACCTTTGATTTGGCGAACAAGAATGAGGTGGTGCTATATAAGCACAGCAGACACTCTGCGTTGCTTCGCACCTTGCCCTTCGGGTCACTTAACAGGAGGTGGCTCGCTAACGCTCGCCCAAATTTCGCATGGCGAAACTTCACATATCCCCAAAGTTAGGCGACATCGTGAATAGTGATGGGGATCAGTAGTTATGTTAAATGGATTAGTTGGTTTTGCAATCGGTTTTGTTGCATGGTGGGTAACAGGCATTGATGACTTTCTTATAGTCCTTGCCTTCATGATGAAAGGGCACACCCGATCTCATACATTAGCCGTTTCTATGGGTACTCTCCTGAGCGTGATATTGATGCTTGGAATTTCTTTTGGTGTGGGTTATGGGGCATCTATATCTCTTCGTGATTATGCACACTTTTTTGGAGTAATTCCTGTATGCTTTGGTCTGTGGGGAATATTTAGGTGGTGGAAGCATAAGAATAGTCCCGAAGAAGTTAAAAACGATTTGAAACATACTGCAGTCCTAGCGCATGGTATAGCACCCTTTGGAACATATCTAGCCAATTCCAGTGACGACATAATTCTAAATTCTTCTTTATTACAATGGTCAGCGTTAAATATATGGGGATTTGTATGTGGAATTCTTTGTGGAACAATATCCACAATTATCTTAGCTCTTATATCGGTTAAAGCGGAGAAGGATGTTAGGATTAAGTTTCAGCAAAATAAAACCCTAAAGATTATATTTTCTCATAAAGGACTTCTTGTTGACGGTGTGCTTATTGGGATTGGCATTTTAATACTTCTTAGTGTATTCAGTAGGGGATAGGACTAAGATAGGAGGGATTTCCATGACAGAAAACAATGGGAACGAAAAAAAAGATCAATTCATTATAGTATTAGCACGGATTTCGAGCGTAATGACTGGATTATGTCTCGCAATATTAGTGTTTTCTATGACCAATACTACTTATAATTCTAACTATTGGAGTGTTATTAGGCTTTTTATATGGTTGGCAGTGATTCTATTTGCAATAACCACATTTAGATGTGTTGATAAGTATCTGGACAAAATTTATGAGAAAGAGGTTGAGGTAGGTAACGTATTGTATCCGAAAAAAGAGCGTGTGGAAGTGTTGAAGGAGGAGATGGAAAAAGTTGGGAAGAAATGGTATGAAAAGAAGGGACTAACGATTATTGACAACAGGCTTAAGGAATATAGGGGATTACCATTCTTCTTTATTGGGTGGTGCTTCTTTATCATAACCTTGTTGTTTATCGGTCTCCAAATTTCTTCGGGTTTTCCACAGTGGTGGGATGTGGTGGCGGTAGCAGTTGTGGTGGTTAGCGTATTAATTGCATTTAGTTATGCCGTTTTATTTCTTACTTATCAATTTCGGGGAATACAGTAATTCATATCAAAAGAGTCTACGACGTCGCTTAACATATCTGGTTCGGGCTTTGCTCTCACCCAAATTCCTCACTTCGCTCGGAACTTCAGATATACTCAAAACGTTGCGCGACATTGCTATAAACATAGGCGAGACAGATGAAAGAAATTGTTCGCAGTAAGGTTATCGCCAGGATTAAACATAAACAAATTACGAATTTAAAAGGACATATACTTTTATTTATCCCTTTAAATTTAACTGTAGAAATATCTGTTTATCCGAATACAATATCTAAAGGAGAAAAGGATGTTATGAAATGCAGTATGGCTTAATAAATTCTTGAATAGTGTTGCATGCATGAAGTGTTGCAAGATTATGCATGCCAGTTATTCGGACATGTTGCATTTTAGGAAAGAAGCGAAAGTTTTATCCCTTCAAAACCTCTTCATATTTCTTCTTCCAAGCCTCCACTTCCTCTTTCGTCACGACATCAATGGAACTTCCCTGAAATTCGCCCTCAATAACGCCCATTTTCTCCTCCATCC
>JAJSZS010000036.1 GCA_030262725.1 Candidatus Desulfofervidus auxilii
CTCAAGTTGGGCACATTAATACTATTAAAGCTTTTTTAGAAAAAAAGAAGTGGTCTATTCCCTTTTATATAACTTGCGAAGATAAAAAAGAACTTCAAAATTTTCTTAAAGATATTCCAGAAGAAAAAACATCAGAAGAAATATCATATTTTGATGGATTAGATATTTTTTATGGAATTAAAAAAGAAGACCTGTGTTTATCAACAGGACAACTTAAAACAAGTGAAGATTTTATAAAAGCTTGTTATAATTTTTATCAAACAAAGGAATCTGTTAAGATCCGTCTTTCTGGAGAAAAAATTTTTCATATTGGTATAAGGGGTCCTGCAAGTTTAGCTTTTGCTCTTGGAATAGTTTTTGGAAGTCAGGATCCATTTATAATTTATCATTATCCTAAAGGAAAATATTATCCTGTAGAAGTATTAAATCCAAGAGAAATAAAAGAAAGGCTTGACTCTTATACTGCAGTTAAATATACTTTGGAAAAGAAGGGGGATGATTTATGCATTCTTTTTAGATTTGCTCATCATGAAATGCTTGCAGATGTAAAAAAATATGCAGAGAGTTTTTTAAATAATCCATCTTTTTTAATTTTATCTCATAGTTCAAGTGGCAATGTTCCTTTAGAGAAATTTAAAAAAGTCTCACAGGAAGCAGGAAGTATTATTCAGGATATAAGGAGCAAGTATTCTTTTAAAAGTTTTCACTTTTTCTTTTCCAGTCCTGTTGCTATAGCTTTTATGCTTGGGGTTATTTTTGGGCATTATTCAGAGGGGGCAATCTATAATTATCAAAAGGCAGAAGGTAATTATTTAAAAGTCATAAATTTATCAGATCTTAGAAAAATTAGAGAAGGAGATGTCAGATTTTAGAAAAAAGCCGGATTTATATAAATATTAGAAGCAAATAAAAAAGAGATAATCTTATGGAGGATAAAATTTTATATAAAATAATTTTAGCTTCATTATTACATGATATAGGAAAAGTTTATTTAAGAGCTCAAAAAGATTTACCATCTAATTTTGTTAAAGAAAATCGAGATCTTTATCAACCATTTTTTAAAGGACACTACACACATACTCATGTGCTTTATACTGCAAAATTTATTGAAGATTTTCGAAAATTTATACCTGAGTATTTTTTACAAAGTGAAAGTGCAGATTATTCGCTTATCAATCTTGCAGCCTCGCATCACAAGCCAAATTCTCCTTGGCAGTTGATTATTTGTGAAGCAGATAAGTTGAGTAGTGCTTATGAAAGGCGAGAGTTTGAAGAAAAAGTTATTCTTAAAAAAGGTGAAACTTCAACTGATATTCCTCTTCTTAGTCTTTTTGAAGATATAAGATTTGACAATAGATGGAAAGAAGACAAATTAGAAAATTATCATTTTGCGTATAAAATTGCCAAACTAAGCCCTGAAAATATTTTTGCTCAAGAAAGAACAACGGAGCTTGCCTCTCAAAAGCTATATCAAGAAATAATTAATAGTTTTGAAGAGGGATTTAAAAGACTTCCTTTTAAAAAAGAAAGAGTAGATCTTTGGTTAGAAAGCTTAACTGCTTTGATGTTAGAACATTTCCTATTTATTCCCTCAGCAACTGTGGGACTTTCCTCCACTTCTACTTTTGAGAAAATTCCAAGTGATATCTCACTTTATGATCACTCTTACTTTACTGCAAGCCTTGCTTCAACTCTCTATTTATATCATAAAAAAACGAATTCTTTAAATGAAAATCAGATTAAAAATAGAAACCTTAGAAAATTTTTATTTATAGAAGGCAATTTTTATGGGATACAAAAATTTATCTTCTCTTCCGGAGGGGAAACAAGAAGATGGGCTGCTAAACTTCTACGAGGTCGTTCTTTTATGGTTTCTCTTTATACAGAATTAGTAGCAGAATATATTCTAAAGAAGTTAGAATTACCTTTTGTGTCTCTCCTTTCATCAGCAGCTGGTAAATTTTTAATTTTAGCTCCTAACTTTGAAGAAGTAAAAGTAAAACTAAAGAATATAGAACAAAAAATAAACGACTGGCTTTATGAACATTATTACGGGGAGACATCTATAGGTTTAGTATTTGTTGAAGCTAAACCTTCTGATTTATTGTATTCTGAAGGATATAATAAACTTATGAAACTTTTAGGTAGAAGATCAGAAGAGAGGAAATATGAAAAGTTTGATCTCACCAGATATGGTGGGGTTAAAAAAGATTATTTTGATAAATTTTCAGAATATGGAGTATGTAAACTTTGTGGGAAAAGACCTGCTGTAAAAGAAGAAATTTTTATTAGAAAAGGTCAGGAGGAAAAAATTGCAGTTTGTCTTATTTGTAATGACCAAATAAAATTTGGCGAAAAATTAGTTAAAAATAGATATCTTTTAGTTTATTCTCATAAAACAGAAAATACTATTTCTTCTGTTCCTATTTTAGACTTTTTTTATATAGAGTTTAAAAATGATCTTAAACTTTGTGAGGAAAAACTTAGAAATTTAAATCTTCTCCATGTTTGGGACTTGTCTTTCCAAAAAGACGAAATAGAAACTAATTGTATAACTTTATATCCCAAAAAATTTATCAATGCTTATATTCCACGAGACTCTTCATCAAAAGAAATCTTAACCTTTGAAGAACTTTCTCGTTTATCTTTAAAGAAAAAAGACGGAAGATTTTATGGTATAGATGCTTTGGGTGTACTTAAAGCAGATGTTGATAATCTTGGAATTATCTTTTACCGCGGATTTCGTGAAACTAAACGCACATTTTCTCGTTATTTATCTTTATCACGTATGCTTAATTTCTTTTTTGCTTATTATTTACCTTATCTTTGTCAGAAAGACTTTAAAAATATTTATAATGTTTTTTGTGGAGGAGATGACCTATTTATAATAGGACCATGGTATGAGTGCTATAAATTTGCTTTAAAAGTAAACGAACTTTTTAGAAAATATGTTTGTGAAAATCCAGCATTTACTCTTTCTGCTGGATATGTTTTAACTAAACCAAATTTACCTATTACAGAACTTGCTAAAAGATCTGAAAGAGCTCTTAAATTTGCTAAAAATATGGGTAAAAATAGATTATACATTTTTAAAAAAGATATAATGTGGACAGATATTCCGGAATTAGAAAACCTAAAAACATATCTTGAAAATCTTTACGAAAAAGAAATTTTAAGTCGAACTTATTTATATAAATTGAATGAAATTATCGAGATGGTCAGTAAAGCTAAAAAAATGATGAATGAAGCAAAAGAAGGAAAACAAATTGAGGTCTCTTTAGCTTATTTAGCTAAAGAGCTCAAAAGCCTTATATGGCCAAGTTTGTTCTATTATTTTACTGTCAGAAATTTTGATAAAAAAAGATTATTAAAAAAAGAAGAAAGATCACGTGAGATGGAGAAATTTTTAATAAGAATAAAAGAAGCTTTAGAAAACTACAGAGAAGCTTTTAGATTGCCTCTCTGGCAAATACTATATTCTACAAGGAGGGTTGGTCATGAATTATAAAGTTCAACAAGGAAGTCCACAACAAACTTTACGATTACCTGAAATTAAATTTTGGTCAGATAAAGAGAAAAAATTAGTAAATACGACTCTTTTTTCCGAAATAGCGTTTAAGTATTCAGAAATTATAAGCAGTAAGGATAAAAAGAAAAATAAAAGGTCTCAATTACGCAAATTTTATGATGAAGTTTTATTTTTTTATGACCGATTAAAGGGAGAAAAAGATAAATTTCAGCAATTTTTACCCTATATTAAATTAATGCGAGCTAAACTTTACTATTCCTTAGGAAGGAAGCACATAACTGATGAATTTCGGACTATGGTTGAAAGTTGTCTTAATCAGGTTGAAACATGGGATGATTTTGAAGTTTTTAAAAATTTTTTTGAAGCTTTCATGGGATATTATCGTTATCATCGTAAAGATGATTAAAATTATAAGCAAAATTAGAGGAGGGTAAAGTTATGGTGACACAACTTAAACTTCAAAAGATTTATCAAATTAAGGGGAAAATTAAACTTTTAACTGGTTTACATATAGGCTCAGGTAATACTGAAATGCATATCGGAGGAGTTGATAATTTAGTGGTTAAACATCCTTATACTAATGAACCTTACATTCCAGGCTCAAGTTTAAAAGGGAAAATAAGAAGTTTACTTGAGTATCTTTATGGTCTTCCTGTTTATTCAGAAAATAATGGTGGAATCACTTCACATAAAATCTTAACCAACAATAAAATACCTAAAGAGGTAAAAGAAAAAGCTGAAATAATACTTAAACTCTTCGGTTTATCAGGGGCAGGGGAAGATGTTTTAAAAATAATAGGTCCTACAAGAGTTGCATTTGCCGATTGTTTTCTTGATGAAGATTATACAAAAAAATTAAAAGAGGAGAATTTGCCTTTTACTGAGATAAAAGCTGAAAACCGCATAAACAGAATAACCGGAACTGCCGAGCACCCTCGTTTCATTGAGAGAGTTCCAGCTGGAGCAGAATTTAAGTTTCAAGTTACTTTAAAAATTTATCAATCTGAAGATGAACAACTTCTTGATGTTTTACTTACTGGAATGAAACTTCTTGAACTTGATTATCTTGGTGGTTGTGGGTCAAGAGGTTATGGAAGGATTAAATTTGAATTTGAGAACAAACAATTTACGGAGAAATTTGAAAATATACAACTTTTTGAATAATTATTAATAATTAATAAGGAGGTTTTATTTTGAAAATTTACCAAGTTATTTTAAAACCTCTAACAGGTTTTGGGACTCCTATAAAAGGTGATACTCTTTTTGGGCATATATGTTGGCAAATTTACTATGATAAAGAATTGTTTGGTAAAGATTTAAATACACTACTTAGTGATTACTCAACCAATCCTTTTTGTATAGTTTCTTCAGCTTTTTCTTATAAAGATAGGAAAATATATTTAAAAAGACCTTCTCTACCATTACAATTTCTTTTTGACCTTCCTGAAGATGAGTTGATTGAAAGAAGAAAAGAATTGAAAAATAGAGAATATTTTGTTTTTCAAAATCCCTTACCACCTTTGCAAAAGATAAATTATTTTAGTTTTCCGAAAGAAGATTCTTTTATATTCAATGACGAACAAGTTAGGTGTACTATCAATAGATTTTTAGGAACAACAAGCAGAGGAGGCTTTGCTCCTTTTGTGGTAACTAAAACATGGTATATGACTGACCTTGCTGTATTTATTGGTATTAGAGAAGATATTTCGATAGATAGAGCTATTGAAGCCTTAAGACGTGTGGGAAGTTTTGGTTTTGGAAAAGATGCCACTGCTGGATGGGGAAAGTTTGAAGTTATAAGTTATGAAGAAATAGATTTTTATAAGAATTGTAGTAATACAGTCAATGCTTACTATACCTTATCTCCAGCTCTTCCTGAAGAAAATGTGAAATATTTAAAAATATTTTATGAACCTTTTATCCGATTTGGACGACATGGAGATATATTAAGTTTGTCTAAAAATCCGTTTAAAGCACCAATTCTTTTAGCAGATGAAGGAGCTGTGTTTGTTCCTGAAAAATTTGAACAAAAAATTTATATAGGGAAGGCTATTTATAACGTATCTTCCATAGAAAAAAATGCCATTACTCAAGGGTATGCTTTGGTTATACCTGTGGAGGTAGATTATGGAAAGATACAAAATAAATATTGAAGTATTAAGCCCAATCCATGTCGGATGTGATGAATTTTTCAAACCTGTTGAATTTTTAATAGATAGCAAGGAGCGGGTTTTAATAACATTTTCTCTTTTTGATCTATTAGAAGAATTATCCCCTTCTGAAAAAAACGAACTTGAAAGGATTGCGGATAAAAGAAAAATTTCATCATTAGTTGATTTATATAAGTTTTATGCTTATCATATAAAGGATAAAATAAAAAGTCTTCGTAATATAAAAAAATATTCTATACCTAATGAGCTTGCTAAAAGATATGAAGAAGTTTTAAGATTAGATAGTGAACGCGATATTATACAAAATTTTAATGCTTTTGAAATTCCAAGAACTTATTTTAACCCTTATATAGATCAACCTATTATCCCTGGAAGCTCACTAAAGGGTGCTTTAAGAACAGGATATTTAGAAAAATTGTTAAGAGAACATAGTGATGCTCCAAAGATAAAAGAATTAAAATCAAAAATAGACAAAGTTAATATTAAAACTCCTTCAAAAGAAATAAAAACATTATTTAATGACTTGGAAAAAAAATTACTCTCTTATACTAATCCAGCAAATGATCCTTTTAAATCAGTAAAGATTTCAGATTTAATTCCAGTAAATTCTATTTCTACTAAGATTTTATATCAAGTGAATGTTAGCAAAGAAAAGGGGGAAACAAAAAGGGTACTTACTCTTCCATTAGAGATAATACCTTCAGGAGCTCATTTTGAAGGAAATTTAGTTATAGATTATAAATCTAATAATGACAAACTTCAAATCAAAGAAAAAATAAAGTTTGAAGAGCTTTTAAATAGTACACATAAACATTTTTTATCTATTTTAAAACAAGAGTATACTCTGTGTAAAAATTTAAATTTTAAAATAATTCCATTAACCAAATCGCATCAAAATGCCTTTAAAGAAAAAAAAGCTATTTTAATCAAGATTGGCAAACATTCAGGTGCAGAAGCTATGACTTTAGATGGTATAAGGAAAATTTTGATCAAAAAAAGCGGTAATAGAAAGGAATATAAAGAATTCTCTACAACTATCTGGCTTGCAAGTGAAAATAAAAATAATATATCAAATGCTATGCCTTTTGGATGGGCTATTCTTTATTTTGAAAAGATTGTATGAGCTTCCTAAAAATTCCTTATAAAATCTTAAGACTTACCTGTGAGCCCGAAGACGAACTTTATCTTCCTTTATTTAAAGGTTCTTCTTTTCGTGGGGTTTTAGGCAGGACTTTAAAAAATGCTTTGTGTGTATTAAAAACCTATCAAGATTGTCGTCAATGTCCTATTTATTTAAAATGTTATTATGCCTACATTTTTGAGACCATCCCTGATCCTAAAAAAACTGCTCCATTTAATCTCCATAAATATCCTTCAATCCCTCATCCTTTTGTAATCGAGCCTCCTGAAGAAAAGAAAACTTTGTATAAGAGAGGAGAGACATTTTCTTTAAAAATAATTCTTATTGGGAAAGCTGTAGCTTATGAGCCGCATTTTATCTTAGCCATGCGTTTAGCTGGTGAACACGGGATAGGAAAGGGGAACAGAAGGTTTTGTTATTACCGATTATTTTTCTACAGGCATTTTAAATCAATCAATAACCTTTGATCTTTCAACTCAAGAGTCAAATAACAATAAACTCTCTAAAATTACTTTTGAGTTTATAACACCTTTACGGTTAGTGTATCAAAAAAAGCTGGTTAAAACACTTGAATTTCATCACATTATCCGTGCATTATTAAGAAGAATTTCTATTTTATATTACTTTCATGTTTCAGAAGATATGCCACCAATACCTGCAAAAGAATTAATTAATCTTTCAGAAAATATAAAAACTCTTCAATCCGATCTTAAATGGTTTGACTGGGAGCGTTATTCTTACAGACAAAACCGCCGCATGATTCTGGGCGGGTTAATCGGACAAATTGTTTTTGAAGGCAATTTGTCTCCTTTTTATGATTTAATCAAAGCAGGAGAAATTTTCCATTGCGGCAAAAACACCTCTTTTGGCTTAGGAAAATACAAATTTTTAATTTTTTAAGGAAAGAAGTTTCTAATGAAAAAGGTTTATCAAATAGGACGGTTTGATGTAAATGCTTTCCAATCAATAAATTTCAAATATAAAGACGAACAATATTCTGTTCAATTAAGTTCCTTTGCCCTGCGGGAGTATTTTAAAAAACATGAAGAAGAAACTCAAATTACTCTTATCTACCCCGTAAGTCTTTACCTAAATAACTCTCTTCTTACTAAACAAAAAATTCCTGAAAATTTAAAAAATATTATTCAAAGCATTTTAAATAAACCTTTTGAGAAAGAAAAATATCTTGCCAATCCCTATCCATACTTCAAAAAACATCCTTATTCAAAAGAAGTTAACAACTTTATCGTCATTCATAGCATAGGGGAATATGAGGGAATAAATTTTTCTGCTACTTTAAAAGAACTTATTCTTGAAATCTTTATAGATATGATTGATTCCTACGTCAAAACACCTTTTACTGAGCTTTATCTTGATATTTCAAGCGGGCACAATATCTATGTTTCAGCTCTTATTGAAGCAGGAAGATTATTCTTAACTTTTTATAAACTTCAAAACTTCTTACCTCAAGAAAATCAGCTTAAAGTTTATATAATCTTTTCTGATCCAATTTTACCTCCATACGAGAGAATATTCAAAATTCACGATGGATTCCCTTTAGATGTAAAAGTCTTTTTTGCCTATCCAGAAAGACCTGAACAATTTGCTTTTGAAAGTGCTTTTTCTTCTTTTATAAAAAGACTTAAAATAGAAGATAGTTCTATTAAAAAGCAACTTAATAATTTATTTTCAAAAGGTTATTTTTTCTACTCTGCTATAAAAAATAACACACCTCTTGTTCTGTATACTTGGGAATATCACCAAGAAGAAGAGATAATTGGTGCTATTAAATATCTTGTCAATTTTATAAATTCTAAATTTTTTCAAAGTTATCAAAAAACCCCAGATATTAATTTTGATTCTTTTCGTAAAGCTTTTCTTATGCTTGCTATATATCATGGTATTGTAAAAGTTCTTAAATCTTATGATATTAAGAAAAAGTCTGAGGTTTCTATATCAGAGCTTAATAAAAAATTTAGAGATGAAGAAAATACAATATACAAATATTTTAATCTTCTTCAAAACAGGACTTATTTCGGACATGAAATTTCTAATAATTTTGAAAAAGCAGATATAAAAGAAAAATTTCAGTCAGATTGGAAACCTCTTCAGGAATTTGTCTCTGGAGAATCCAAAGATATTCAACCCCGTAACTTTTTTGCTCATTGTGGCTTTGAAAGAAATTGTGTTGAAGTTAGAAAAGAAGGCAAGGAGATTTTATTAAGGTATAAAAATGAAATTTTAAAGAAGATTGAGAATTTTATCTTAAAAAATTAAACTTCCCTTCTTACCATACTCAGTTTATTAAAATCCTCCTTCTTCTCTCATAAACCAAGTGCTTCTAAAAGCAAACCTTTAGAACTTTGTGTATTTACTTCCTGAAACATAATTATAGGCTTTACTGAATCTCAGAAAGCACCAGATCCGTTAAATAAACTTTCTCAACACCTGTTTCAACAACTCTATTACAAG
>JAJSZS010000037.1 GCA_030262725.1 Candidatus Desulfofervidus auxilii
AACCTTAGCTATTCCTATGTATCCAGAATTAACCCTAGAACAACAAATATATGTAGTAGAAAAAATAAAGGAATTTTATGCTTAAAATAGCAAGCATTGTTGGTGCTCGTCCTCAATTTATAAAAATTGCCCCACTTATTCATACTATTCAAAATTATAACAATATTGATCATCTTATTATCCATACTGGTCAACATTATGATTATGAAATGTCACAAGTATTTTTTGAAGAATTAGAACTTAAAACCCCTAATTATCACTTAGGTGTAGGTTCTGAAAATCATGGTTATCAAACAGGAGAAATGTTAAAAAGAATTGAAGAAATATTAATTTCTGAAAAACCCCATGTAGTTATTGTTTATGGTGATACAAATTCAACCTTAGCTGGTGCTTTAGCAGCTGTTAAATTACATATCCCAGTAGCTCATATAGAAGCAGGATTAAGAAGTTTTAATAAAAAAATGCCTGAAGAAATAAATAGAATTTTAACTGACCATTGTTCAGACATACTTTTTTGTCCTACAAAAAATGCTGTTAACAACCTTTATAAAGAAGGCTTTACTAATATCATAAACAATGGTGAGCTTATTAATGAAACTTTCATTAATAACTATTCACTATCTATTAATCATTTACCAATAGTAATAAATGTTGGTGACATTATGTATGAATCAGTACTTCTTTATTTTAAATTAGCAGAGAAAAAATCAAATATTCTTAAAAAATTAGGCTTAATCAATAAAAAATATTATTTAATTACTCTACATCGAGCAGAAAATACTGAAAATACTTTTCGTTTTAAAAATATTTGGGAAGCTTTAAATATTATAGCTCAAATGGGTACAAAAATTATTTTCCCTATACATCCACGTACATCAAAACTTATAAACTCTTTACATTTAAAAGCCCACTCTAACTTAATTTTAATAAAGCCTGTTTCTTATTTAGATATGCTTATGCTTGAAGCAAATGCACAAAAAATTTTAACAGATTCAGGTGGAGTACAAAAAGAAGCTTTCTTTTTTAAAATACCATGTATTACTTTAAGAGAAGAAACAGAATGGATAGAAACAATAACATCTGGATGGAATATATTAGTTGGAGCTGATATTCAAAAGATCATTAAAGCTGCAAATTCTTTTTATGGTTGTTTCAATAAATCACTGCATTTTTATGGAGACGCTCAAACAAGTAAAAAAATTATTTATATATTACTGAAATTTAAAGGTCTTCTTTCAAAAAACTTTGCAATCCAATTGTTAACCAAATAAAATACAAGTAGCATGAGAGATAATTTGCAATGAACTAATGTTTAAAACTAAAGAAACACAAAAATATGCTTTTAGCACTATAATATTCCTAAATTTTTCAAGATTTCTATACTTTTAAGTATGAATTCTTCTAAAGAAATTCCTTTTTGCAACGGGATATGTGTTTCTGGGTTATCAACAGGATGTTCGTGATAAATACCACCTTCTTTATCTACACCATAAATTCTATTTTTACTAACAACCAAAGCCAAATTCTGGGAAACACAGTTATATCTGTATAATCTAATGAGAAAATTCTAATCCATATTTAAGACACAATGAATATAATTCCTGTAAGAAATTGCTAACTTTCATATTTTTCAAATTCTGCTAACTTTTTTCTAAATATTTTATACCAGCAATAGCATGTTCCCATTCCATGGCATCGGATTCAACTTCCCATGAAAAATTTTTCTCCTTCACTACATTTTTTTTCTCAAATTCTTCAAATTCCATCCCATATTTTTTTTCATTTTCTCGTCTATCAGTCTATAGATTGCTAGCTTTCTTCTATAATTGTAAATTAATGATTCTATAATTTCCTTTTCAGGAATATTTTCTAGACTTTTCCTTCTGATATCCCTCATGATTGTTCCCTCCTATAAAATATACTAAATATATCTCATAATTTATTATCTGTCACAATTTATCTTTTTAAAATTTAAATGTGGGGACCTGACTCAATCTTTTGGATTTTTAATTATCATTTTTTAAAGAAACTTTGTAATCCAATTGTTAAACCAAACAAAATGCATGTAGCATGAGAGATAATAATGCTATCCCCCAATGAACCAATGCTAAAAACTAAAGTAAAGGCAAAAATAAAAAATCCAATAGGATTATGATAATGTTTAATGCCTGTTTTAAACATAAGATATAAGAGCCATAAAAATGGTATTAAACCTAAGATGCCAAAACTGCCGAGCAAATAGAGATAGGAATTATGAGGCTGAGAAAAATTTGGAAGTGTTTTTTTAGGCTTAAATTTTTCTGCATATTTTGGAAAACTTCCAGTGCCTCCTCCTAGAATTGGACATTTTTTAAAAATATTCATTGTTACTTTTAGCATGTATATCCTCTCACCAAATGTTCCTACATATCTTTTCATTCTTTTTGATTCATAAGTTATTGCCAACTTGATTATTTTTTTAACTGGTGGAAGACTTATAAAAACTATTATACTTAACATAGTGATTAAAATAATTTTAAAATAATTTTTTCTGAAAATATTGTAAAAAATAATAGGGAAACTTGCGATTAACGTTACATATCCAGTCTTTCCGCGTGATAATATTAATATACTTAGAAAAATAAAAAATAAGAAAATAATTATTCCTCTAAAATACCATTTTTTTGTTCTTAGAAAATAATAGGATAAAATCAATATACCTAAAACCAATAATAAAGCAAAAGTTATGTGCATCTTGTAAAGTTTATATATAAGTTTTGGGGAAAATAAAACTATAAATAAAAGATATAAACTTCCTGCTGTTAAACCAGTAAGATATGCTTTAATAAAATTTTCAGTATTAAAACGAAAAAAAGGAAGAGATGTTAAAACAAAAGCTAAAAGCCAATAATGAGTTTTTTTAGCTAATTTCAAACCTAATGATAAATCCGGTGTATATAACAAACCAATCCAATGGATAAGGATTAACCACAGCAGAGGAATAAACCACTTTTCTTTCCAAAAAGGTTTCAAAAAATTTTTGGAAATAATCCAAAAAAATAAAGAAAATTCTACAAAAATCGTTGATAAGGCAGTTGATACTGGAATAGTAAAAAAGAGTAAACATATTGTTCCGTAAAAAATTTTTGTTATTAATCTATCATTTTTACTCAAACTCTTTACCAGAAAAACAAATAAGATAGAAAACTTTATTTCCTACATTCCTTACTTTATGCTTTGTATGAGGTGGTATTGTCAACAAAGTGTATTTTTCTTTAATTATAAACGTGCAAGATTTATTAGAATCCTCTAAAGTTATTTCGGCAATCTCATTCCCACCAATTATACATAAAATTTCTTCATAATCATGTGAATGATCTCCTCTTATCGCTCCTGGATTAACGCTTACAATATGAAATTTTTTTATAGGAAGCCCTTCTAAAAAAATTGAAAAACCTCTTTTATCTTCTATTTTATTAATTTTTATTTCTTGCATAAAAATCCTTTATAGTCTTTGTAACATATTTAACCTCTTCATCTTTTAATTCAGGATACATAGGTAGCATTATTGCTTTTTCAAAAAATTTTTCTGTTCTTGGCAACTTATAATGATTAAGACCCAAAGCCTTAAATTGATGAACAGCCTTACCACCCCATGGAAGCATTACTTCTATTCCTTTGCTTTTAAGATATTGTATAAGTTCATCCCTTCTTTCTGCCTCAATTTCATAATTTTGAAATACATCATAGTGATCTCCCCCATTAGTAGGAGCAGGTGGAAGGCGAAGTTCAGAAATTTCTGAAAGTTCTTCCTGGTAAATTCTTGCAATTTTTCTTCTTCTTTCTATCCATTGGGGAATTAATTCAAGTTTGTAGTTAAGTATAGCGGCTTGAATATTATCTAATCTACAATTAAAACCCCAACATATAATTTCTGTTCCTTCTCTTCCATGGTTTCTTAACGCTTTGAGTTTTCTAGCTATATTTTCATCATTAGTAACAATAGCCCCAGCATCTCCAAAAGCACCAAGAATCTTGGCAGGGTAAAAACTAAAACAGCCTGTAATACCAAAAGTTCCTGCTTTTTTGCCTTTATATGAAGCTCCTAAGGCTTGGGCAGCGTCTTCTATTATCATAAGATTGTACTTATGAGCAATCTCTTGAAGTTTTTCCATTTTATTACATATTCTGCCATTCAAGTGAACAGGTATAATAGCCTTTGTTCTCTCTGTAATAACTTCTTCTACAAGATCTACATCCATATTATGACTATCATCAATATCTACTAAAACAGGAATAGCTCCCAATAACTTTATAACTTCAACAGTAGCTACAAAAGTATGAGATACTGTTATCACCTCATCTCCTGGGCCAATCCCGCAAGCTATTAAGGAAAGCAAAAGAGCGCCTGTTCCACTTCCCACCCCAATAGCATACTTAGAATTCACAAATTTTGCTAAATTACTTTCAAAACACTCCACATCCTCCTGAAGTATCATTTTTCCAGCAGAAAGGGTATTGTCAAAAATCTCTAGATAATTTTCTCTGAAATTTTTAAATTGAGCTGGATAGTCAAAGTAACGCACTTTGTACTCCATACATTACCTCCTCACCTTTAAGCAACTCTAGAACTGCTTTTATAATCTTTTCTGCATTTAAATAATAGTGTTTTTCCAAAGCACGACTTGCAGGTGCAGGTACATTGGGCAAAGCTATTCTTTTGATAGGAGATTTTAAACAATCAAACATTTCTTCAACTAATGTTGCTGCCACTTCAGCCATAAACCCACACATTTTCCAACCAACATCTGCAAGTATAACCCTACCTGTTTTACGTACTGATTCAAATATTAATTCTTTATCAAAAGGCTTTATAGTTCTTAAATCTATGACTTCTACACTTATACCTTGTTCTTGTTTTAAAAAATCAGCTGCTTTTACTGCCTCTACAGCCATGTAAGAAATAGCTATTAATGTAATATCTTTACCTTCTCTTCTAACGATTCCTTTTCCAATAGGCACAGAATATAATTCCTCAGGAACATCATCTTCTAATCTATATAACCATCTATCATCTACAAAAACTACTGGATTATCATCTTGAATGGCAGAAATCATTAAACCCTTAGCATCATAAGGGGTTGATGGCATTACAACTTTTAATCCAGGCACATGAGCAAAAAAAGTATGAAGAGCCTGTGAATGTTGCGCTGCTTGCTCTCCTCCTCTATTTATAATACCCCAAAATACTACAGGAACATTAATTTTTCCTCCAAACATATAATGCCAATTAGCAGCTTCATTTATTATAGGATCAAGTGCATACAGCATAAAATCCATTCGAGGATGGACAACAATAGGTCTCATACCAACAATAGCCGCACCAACAGCAACACCTGTAATGGCATTTTCTGACACTGGGGTATCTATTACTCTCTCCGGACCAAAGCGATCTAGAAGCCCCCTAGCTGTATTACCTACATACCAAGGACTTTTAACTCCTTGACCAATAAGTAAAACAGATGAATCTTTTTCCATCATCTGATGTAGAGCTTCATTAATGGCTAAGCTATAAGACAATTTTCTAATTTTCTTTGAACACATATTTACACAACTCCTTTTCATTAGGATATGGACTTTTTTGAGCAAAAAGATGAGCTTCTTTAACTTCACTTTCAATTTCAAATTTCATTTTATCTATTTCATCTTTGGTTAAAACTTGCTTTTTAAGCAGAAAAGTTTTAAAAATTTCGAGCGGGTCTTTCTTTTTCCACTCTTCTACTTCTTCTTTAGGTCTAATATCTGTATGGAGTCCCTGGATATTATCATCAGGCCCCACATGACCTCGCAATCTGTAAGTCACAAATTCTAAAAGCACAGGCCCTTCTCCTATTCTACACATCTCCACAGCTTTTTTAGTAGCTTCGTATACTTCTAAAACGTTATTGCCATCTATTTTATAACTTGGAACTCCAAAAGGAATTCCGCTCTCATATATATTGTCTTTAAAGCGACATTCCCTTAAAGGCATATGCGTTGAATAAAAATTATTTTCACAAGCAAAAATTATAGGCAACTTTTTTAGAGCAGCAAAATTAAGTGATTCATAAAAAACACCTTCTCCTGTAGCACCATCTCCGAAAAAACTGACACTTACTCTCTTATCACCTCTTATTTTTGAAGCAAGTGCTGCTCCCACAGCAAGGGAGATTGTTCCTGCCACAATTGGTGCAGCTCCCAAAAAACCTACTTCTGGGGCTACTACATGCATTGATCCTCCTCTTCCTCTTGAACATCCTGTTTCTTTACAATAAATTTCAGCGATCAATTGTTTCAAGTTACCTCCTTTAGCAATATAATGTCCATGTGAACGATGATTTCCAAAAATATAATCATTTTTATCCAATGCTGCACATACTCCAGTTGCTATTGCCTCTTCACCTGTATAAAGATGACATGGTGTTTTTATTTTTCCTTTTAATATTGGTTCTACCAAACTTTCTTCACACAGCCGTATTTTAAGCATTGTTTTATAAAGTGAGATTAAAAAATTTTTAGAATACACTTTATTCCTCCACAAACCTCTTTTTGGTTATCACTGTAAGTATAGTTAAAGCTATTATTTTTAAATCAATCCAAAATGAACGTTCTTTAACATATTTAAGTTGTAATCTTATTTTGGTTGGACGGATTTTTTCCATATATGTTTTTTCTGGATCAGGACTTCCTGCAAGTATAGCTCCCTCATCAGGATTCCACAAAGAAGCCCAATCAGTGATTCCTGGCTTTACCGATAAAATATCTTTCTCTTCTTCCGTAAACATGTCAACATAAAATTGCACCTCAGGCCTTGGACCCACAATACTCATCTCTCCTTTTAAGACATTAATAAGCTGTGGTAATTCGTCAAGCTTGTATTTTCTCAAAATTTTACCGACCCTTGTAATTCGTGGATCATCGTCTGCTGTTGAAGGGCCTCCTATCTTTTCTGCATCAACTACCATTGTCCTAAATTTATAAATCCTGAAGGGCTTGCCATACTTTCCTACTCTTACCCCGCGGTAAAACACAGGACCACCATCTTCCTTTTTAATTAAGTAGGCAATAATTAGCATTAATGGTGAAAGAACAATTAAACCTACCCCAGAAGCTATAATATCAAAAATACGTTTAGCAATGTCATCTAACCTCTTTTTGAAACTCATTTCTTACCTACTACATAAATTATCTTAAACTCCCTATTAATTTCTTTGGGATTTAAAATGATTGGTTCTTCATAAGGAGCCATTCCTTCATAAACTTCTTCTGGAAGGGGTTTAAGTTCTCCCATAAAAATGCGCTTTAAATAAGCTCTGGCGGCTAAGCTACCAGGGATCAAATCAAACTTCACAGCCATACGTTTTATTATAGAAATAATCTGACTTTTAAATCCTTTTTCTATAGGAAAAGCGCCATAAATGTTCTTAACCACAAAACCACCTTCTTGGAGCAGACAATAAAGTTCTGGTACAGAAAAATACTTATATGTATAAGGACTGGGATGAAAATCCTTCCAATCTTTATTTACTGTGCAGATAATTAAATGTCCTCCGTTTTTTAGTACTCTTTTTGCCTCGGAAATAAATTTAGCAGGAGATTTGAGATAATAAATTGCTTCGTAAAGCAGGATTACATCAAAGCTTTCAGACTCAAAAGGGAGATCATGGGCATCCAGCAGTTTAACAGAAACATTTTGTTTATATTTATGAATTCTTTGTGCTAGAGCTACATTTTTTTCATCAATATCTCCTCCCACCACCTTATTAGCCACTTGTGCCAGATATCCAAGTCCAATACCACTTCCACAAGCTACTTCCAGTACATCCTTTTCTTTAGCAAATTGCCTAGCGAAATGATAACGGTGGTATAGTCTTGTTATCTGTTCTTGTGTAGCTTTAAGTCCAGGAGTTTCGGTTATTTTAAAATAATCAATTTTATTCATATTATAATTTTTCTCAAATTTTTCCAAAATTGTTTTGATATAGATACTTTTAAAAAACCCCACAAAGAGCCTAAACCATATACTACGTGAAGCGATGTAAAAATTATTGGCATGGTTAATAGATATCTAAAATCTTTTTGTTTGAAAGCCACTTTACTGGAGAAATAAAAATTAGTCAATAAATATGAACCTAATATAAATGAAAATAACCAAAAAAAGAAAGGGGAAAAAGGAGAAAGAATTGCTGAGCCTATCAAACTTGTTACAAATGCTAAAGGTACCAAATGTCTCCACGAAACAGGCATTGTGTTTGTATATTTAAAAGGAAGAATAGCCCAAAGTCCGTTTCTAAAATTATGTTTACAAAAAGACTTAAAATCAGAACGTGCATAGTAATAGGTTACTATGTCGGGTACTAATAATATTTTGCCTCCTGTTTTTCTTAATCGCTGATTAAATTCTATATCTTGGGAATATATTAATTTTTCGTTAAATAAACCTATTTTATCAAAAACTTCCTTTTTATAACAACCACCAAAAACAGTATCAACCCATTTGGGACTTGCAGAATCTCTTCTGAAATAAGCGTTACCTACGCCAAATGGATGGGACAAAACGACGGCAATACATTTTGCAAAAAGAGTATCTTTGGTGGGAACTGTTTTTAATACCCCTCCGACATTATCAGCATTATATTTCTGCAAATATTCCACACATTTTGAAACATAATCTTTTTTATAAATAGCATGAGCTCCCATTATTATTATGATCTCTCCTACTGCAGATTTTATGCCTATGTTAAAAGCAAAGTTAGTAAACCTTTTTGGATTATCTAAAAGCTTAATAAAGGAGTATTTTTTTAGGTATTGTCTTACAATTTCTTTAGTTTTATCTTCAGAATTTCCATCAATAACCAAAATTTCCAATTTTTCTTTAGGATAATCCTGTTGTAAAATTGAATCTAAACATTTACTGATAAATTTTTCCTCATTTCTACAAGGAATTATTATTGAAACTAATGGACAAATTTTTGTATCCATAATCCTAAGTTATATATCCTCCAAAGATACTTAATAGAAATTTTATTAAGCTCTATTTGTTTGAGGGTTTGTTCTGTATTTATATATTTTTTTAAAAAATCATTTTGAAAAATCAT
>JAJSZS010000038.1 GCA_030262725.1 Candidatus Desulfofervidus auxilii
AATCGCTTAATTCCACTCAGTATGGTAGGTAAAAATAAGGAAGTAACAGTAGTAGGCATAAATGCAGGTAGAGGACTACAATCAAGACTTTTTAGCTTAGGAATTATTCCAGGAGTTACTATAAAAGTGCTTAATAATTCAGGTCCAGGTCCTGTAATTATATCAATAAAAGATACAAGACTTGTCCTTGGATGGGGTGTAGCCCAAAAAATCATAGTAAGTGAACCAGGTTAGTAACTTTATAATCCTTCATACTGACAACAATGAATTCTTCAGCAATAAAACTTGCCATTTCTGGAACCTAATGGGCATTTATTGTTACATATAGGGTTCTTATTCATATTTTTAATAAAATTAATCTTTTTTAAATATATATTTTTTGTATCATCATGGTTAAAGACATTACCCAGGTAAAGCTCTAAAAGATAAGGGCAAGGAGTAATTTTACCTTCAACTGTAACAAAGATACTATATCTAACTGCAACACAAGGTATAGAAGGTTTTGGAGGTAGGTATAGTTTTATCTTTAATTCTTTTGCTAATTTTTTTGCTTTTTTAAATAACTCTCTTTCCTCTTTAACAGAAATATAGTTAACATTAGGATGAACTTTAAATAACCTATGTAAGACTATTGCATCTATATTTAATTGAGAGGTAATTTTTATTAAATCCAAAATTTGATTAAGATTTTCTTTGTATATAACAATATCCATATAAATTTTTGGCTTTTTCAATCTTTCTTTATTTCTTTTTTCTATTAACTCTTTAATTTGTGGGAAAATAGATAAAAGAATTTTCTTATTATGTATTCCAAAAACAATAATACTTAAACCACTATCAAAAATTTTTTCTAAATTTTCTTTAAGCAGAGTTCCATTAGTAGTAAGCTCTGTAGAAATTCCTTGTGACTCAGCATATTCTATCATTTGAAATATTTGAGAATTAAGTAATGGCTCACCCCATCCATGCAGACAAACATGCCGAAAATTACCAAAATTCAATACTTTTTTAAAATTCTCAAAAGATAGTTGAACATTTTTTTTATTTAAATTTTGTCGCATACATATCTTACAATTTAAGTTACATTTACGAGTAGGTTCAATTTGCAAAATTAAATCTCTATTTAGCCAATTCATTTAAATATCTTTGGCTTTTTCCCACGCAAAAAATTCCAAACTAACCCAGCAAAAAGAACTGTCAAGGCACTTATATGAGGCAAAAGTCTGCATAATCCTGTGCAACCACTAATTTTCCCTTTTGTAAGAACACTTACTGGAACACACATAACTTTCACCTCCCTTTATATAATTTAGATAAAAGTTTTTCAGTCTCTTTTATTACTTCTTCAAATCCACGTTCTTTTGCTAATTCTATTGTCTTTTTAAAATATTTTTTTGCTTTATCTTTATTCCCTGCTTTCATGTAAGCAATACCAATATATTTATGAGCATCTAAATAATAATTTGTATGATTAACTGGTCTATCTGAAAACACCCTTCTTTTTATTGTCTCTTTAAAGTCAGAGATTGCCTTATTATATTTATCAAGCTCTAAATAGCATAATCCTCTTTTAAGATATAGTTTATGAATGCTATATTCATCTGCTTCTTTAATTTTTTTGTTATATAATTCTAAAGCCTCCTTTATTTTTTCTTTTGCCTTTTTTATATCACCCTTCTTTTTATATACTTTACCTAACCATAATCTTGCTTCTGCATCTATCCCATATTTTGACTCACTTAATGCCTTTTTAAGATTAAGAATTGCTTTATCATACTTACCAAGCTTATAATAGCACCTTCCTTTAGTAAAATAATAAAATGTAGCCTTCCCATATCTTTTAGGATTACTTTCTTTTATTTTTATTGTTTCATCAGCATATTTAATAGTATCTTCCCATTTCCCTAATTCCCAAGCTGCAACTGTTCTATGACCAAGGGCATTAGTAATATTTTTATTTAGTCCTACCTCTTTATTTGCTCCTTTTTTATAAAGTTCAATTGCTTTAGTAAAATCAGAAATTGCCTCTTCAAGTTTCCCTGCAGCTAAATAGTTTCTTCCTCTACTAGTATATACACCAGCTAAACCCTCTTCTCCTACTTTTTTTAATATCTCATCTTTATGACTAAGTGCCTTATTATATGCTTTGGTTGCTAAATCCCAGTCTCCATGTCTATAAAATAAATTCCCCATTCCTTGATAAGCTAAAATATAAGAAGGATCTAAATCAAGAACTTTATAATAATCTAAAAGGGCTTTATTATAATAATCCATTTCTTCAGAAGGAAATTTAGGAGGTATAGTGTTATATTTATGATGGTAATGAATTTGTTCAGTATAAGCTAATGCTCTATTATAATAAGCATCTACAAAATCAGGTTTTAATTCTATTGCTTTAGTAAAATCAGAAATTGCCTTCTTAAGCGGTTCAACATTATAAGAGGAACCTTTTTTAAAATACGCTAAACCCCGATTATAATAAGCATCTGCAAAATTTGGTTTTATCTCTATAGCTTTTGTATAATCAGCAATTGCCTTATTATATTCTTCTAAATTATAATAAGCTAATCCTCGATTGTTATATAAAGATGCATCATTTGGATTATATTCTATTGCTTTTGAAAAATACTCTATTGCCTGCTTGTAATTTCCCTTTTTATATTCAATAAGACCTAATTTTTCATATTTTACTACACGCAAAGTATCTACCATAGAGATAATAACAATCCCTATAAGGATTATTAAAATTATACTTATTATGTGTCTTTTTTTATTCTTCATAAATTTCCTCCTTTTAACCGCCATAAAATCTTTTCAGCAAAGGTCCAAGCTTCTTGTTTATTTAACATTGTTTTATAAGGCACTTTATCTATCTGTTGTTTTAAAACTTTCTGGTAAAACCAAAGTAATTTTTGGTAATCATCCTGGCTTAATTTAGCAGGATTAATTTCCCCGTGTAAAAGACCAGCATGAAGTGGCGGATTTTTAAACTTCTTTATTAATGGAAGTAGATACTCCCATCCCCCCCAAATTTTGCCTTTTAAATATACTCCCTCAACATCCATACATACTGCATAAAGTACAACTTGTTTTTCTTCCAGTATATCTAAATATTTATCAATATAGGTATTGATTTCTGGTAAGACCCTTTCATTATAAACACCAGAACCTATAATAATTAACTCATACGCAGATGGTGCAGGTGCTTCTTTAACATCTTTTATTTCAGCTACAAAACCTAATCTTTCTACAATCCATTCTCCGATCAATTTAGTTGAACCATAACGACTGGCATAAACTAACAATGTCTTCATCCTTTATCCTCCTTTTCTATTATTTCTTGAAACCAATTAAAGAGAAATTGGCATAAATTAACATGCCAAAACTCACCTGCCGGAGTAAGTTTCAACCAACCATCTTCAAAATAAATCAATCCAGCTTTTTCCCATTGAATCAAAAGTGGAGAAAATATTTTTAATAGATCAATCTTATACTTTTGACTTAATTTACTCAGAGGACAAGCATTTTGTTCTATTCCACTTTCTATTTCCTTTAACAATAACCAATAAGAAGGATACTGTATTCCTATGGCTAAAGGTTTCTGAGATTTATCTAAAGATCGATAATAATGTTTGAGATCGTCAGTTATGTAAAAGAAATAGCCTTCCATCCACCCTGCAGCTCCGCATCCAAAAGGCAAACAAACACTTGGTTGTTTAACAAGAAGATTATAAGCATTTCTTTCTCGATATCCATAGCTCCAGTGTGTTTGTGAAAGACGACGACAGCAGGCTTTTTCCAAAATCTTTTTCCCCAGAGCAAACATCTCAGCTCGCTTTGCTAAATCCGCTGGAGGAGCTATACGTTTTGCATTTACAGCTTTCTCTAATGCACCACCTTGATAAACAATTAATTCATATAAATCTACTCCATCTAATTCCAAATCAAGCCAAATTTGAATATCTTTCTCCCAAATTGCTATACTCTGATAAGGTAAGCCATAAATCAAATCAATAACAATAACAGCCTGGTCAATGCTTTTCAAATACTTCAGTCTTTCTATAACTTCTTCTTTCCTTAGTTTCCGACCCATTTTTTGACGCACCTGTGTATCAAAACTTTGCACACCTAAAGAAAAACGGTTAACACCTGCCTCTAAACAGGCTTTTACTTTCTCTTCGTTAAAATTATAAAAACGCCCTTCTACTGTCCATTCACAATCATTAGCCAAGGGTAAATATCGTTTAATGGCATATAATAATTTAAAAAGCAATTTAGCAGAAAGGGCAGTGGGGGTGCCACCTCCTAAATAAACAGCATGAATGGGTGCTGCTGATACATAAGGCATATCAGCAGCCATTTTTAATTCTTGAATAAGATATTCTACATATTTTTCTGCTTCTTTTTCCTGATAGGCATACCGGTAAAAACCACAATAGAGACAATATGTTTCACAAAAAGGAATATGAAAATAGGCTGTACGTTTAAGAGATGAAGGTAAGGTATACATCAAACGCTGCCATGTGTTCTGAATTTCATTTGGTTTTAATGGTAATCCTTTTATAAAAGGATGAACAGTAATCTTTCTATCAAAAGCTAAACGCAAAGGATCTTTTGTAACTTTAGCAAAATATTTTTGTGCCTTTGAAACCAATTCCTTCCTCCTTAAAATTTTTTTCTCATCTCTTAATTCCCTTCCATAATCCATACCTCTTAATATTCCTTCTACCATAACTTTAGTGGATGTCTCAGAAATAAAAAAATCATCTTTTTTGTAGTCAATACACCAGCATTAGTTGAAACCATCAATATTGTGATAATGTATAAATTCAAAATAATTAATACTATGCTTGTAATCACTCTTTCGTGATGTTCCAGAAAAGACCACTTTATTTTTTTTACACCTTTTAAACCTATGTTAACCATCAAGAACATACCCAAGATAGTTACAATTAAATAAACAGCTGAGACCATAGTAATACCAGGCCAACCTCTTGCTCCCGTCACAAAAAAGCGGTATCCAATTGCAACACATAGAGAAAAGAAAAATGCAGTAGCCAAAGAAAGTATAATAACAAATTTTGACTTGTTTGAAAGTTTATTGGTCTTAATAAAACCTTTATGATTGTGTTGATTGTAATTTTTAAAGTCCAAAGATACATAGACAAGTCCTAAGCTGACCAAGATCAAAGGAGCTACAATTCTCATTACAAATTTATAAGTGGAAGAAAGTTTATAGCCAATTATCCCAATGATAATTCCGATTAAAATAATGCTGAGTATATAAGGAATAGCAATAAGAACTGTAATCCAGAATACCTTTTTTCTTGACCGTTTTTCAGTTTTGCCAATCATAATTATAGGTATTCAATGATCTGGCATTATTGCATAAATCATACTCAGCAAGAAGGCACCAGATAAAATTGATATCATACCGATATCAAAATTCATTGTAGACTCCTCAAACCTTTATCTCTCCTCCTTCGAAATATAAACTACTCAATCATCTAATAACCTATAAGCTATTCCCAATCTTATTCCCTGCCCTTCAACCATTTTCTTGGTTAACTTCTGCACCTTAATCTCTTTTCCCTTTTTAATATTGATTTTCTTGCAAATAATTTATTTTTCTCTCTTCTTTTCTTTAAAAATTTCATAGGTTCAGTCTAACGGGCTAACCATTATTTTTTCTGCCATGCCGTGGCCTATAGAAATAGTGGTACCACCTAAAACTGTTAAATAAAAGATGCAACCAATGTGCTTTGCTGGACCGGTGGTAGATTTTCTTGAAATTAGCTTTATGTTTTTCCCCTTTTCTATTCCAGCCTTTTTTAGTCTTTCCTCCAAGGCGATACCACTAATGATGTCGACAAATTCGCCTTCAGCACCGACCTCAAGCTGGCAGAGTTGAAAAATCCTATCTCCTACTTTAATTAACAACTTGGAGGCCTCTCCTGTACAAAGCTCAATTTGATTTCCATTAGATACAATGGTGTAATTCTCTTCGGCTAAATGCCCTTTAACCTTGATATTTTCCCCTTCTTTTAGACCCAACTGTTCAAGCTCATCTTTGATTTTCTTACCACCTTCAATTCCTATAATTACTCCATCATCACCAGCCTCCAATTCTAAAAGGCGCATATGTTTCCCATTGCCTGTCTTTACAATCACCTTGTCCGCAATTCCTTGAGCCAAAACTATTTCTTTACCTTGTATTTCCACTGCCAAAGGACCACGATGCTTATGAGAAAAAGTAGATTTTAACTTGATCTCTTCGCCTTCTTTGATACCCAAATCTTCAAGATACTCTTTGAGATCCTTTCCTCCTTCAATTCCTACAACCTCAAACCTTTTGTGTTCACTCTTTACCCAATCTTTTAAACTCTTTATCTCTGCCATCACATACCTCCTTTTTTATTTTTTATGTTACGGTAAACGCCGCACTTGGCCGCCACATTTGGGACACACCATCTGCCGACAAGGCACTCCCGGCTGGCCGTTGAAAATATAACCACAATTGAAACACACACATTTTTTACTACCTTTTTGAGAACAATTAAAAAGGTCTTCGTTGATGTTATCAAGTATGGGTAAAGGTTCCTTAAAAAAGCCTTGAGCAAAGAGCTTTAGGTTTTCTTTAACATCATCTGCCTTAGCCTTAAAAACCTTTACCTGCCCTTCCCTTAAAACACGAAGAGCATTAAGACCAATGTTTTTAACAACAACCATTTCCACCCCCTGATTAATCAACCACTGGGATACCCTGATACCTACCCCTCCGGGCTCGTTTAAATAAGGATTTTTTAAAAATTGCCCATTTTCCCCATTGGTGAGATAAAAATATCTCGCCCTGCCAAACCTATCGCTAACTTTGGGTTCTTGCCCTTTTTCTTGGACTGGAAAAGCTATCATCTTTCACCTCCTACTATGAATTATATTATTTTTATCTTTTATCCTCCTCTCTATTTTTGCTCCTTCATTACCTTAAAACATTATCTTTAGACCACCAAAAATCATCCGTCCTGGTGTCTTCCACTGATACGATTCCTGCCAGCTTTCATCAAAGAGATCTTGTATTTCTAAAGATGCTTTAATAAATTTAGTAATATTTCTGGAAATCTTGATATCAACAGTAGTATAGTCATCCAGTTTTTGGGTGTTTTCTATATCATCATAGCGATCACTCACATAACGTAGTCTCAAGTTAAAAGTAAAAAGATTAGGATTACTATAAGTAAAACCAGCATTAAACCTATGTCTCGGCTGGTCAATAAGTCTGTTTCCCTCCAATTCAGGCCTATCTTTGTATTCATTTATTTCAGTATGAAGATAGTTATAATTAGCATAGAATATTAGGGATCGGAAAGGCTTGTATTCTAGCTCTAATTCTATTCCACTTGTTTCTGCCTCATCTATATTTTCCCATCTGTAATACTTAACTCCTTTTTCTGTTTTGTAATAAACCCTATCCATCCAGTTATTTATATCATTGTAAAATCCGGTTATCCTTAACATCATCTGATTCCCAAAATGCTTTTCTATTCCTATTTCATAGCCAATAATATACTCTACATCCAGATCAGGGTTTCCTTCATTAAATTTCCCTGGTGGACATTCCCATGTACCATACAAGGAATATAAATATGGGATATTGGATGCTCGTCCAACAGAAGCCCGCAGTATGGTAGAATCAGTTAAATGATAAACCAATCCCAATTTTGGATTAAACTGCATACCTGATTTATCAGAATATTTTTCTTTTTTACCTGTTTTTGAATCAAAATAAGAAGCATCATATGTTTTATACCAATCTAATCTTGCACTTAAAGTAACAAAAAGATTTCCTGGTCCAATTTTTCCCACATTAATTTCATCCTGAATAAAAAAAGCGCCCCGATATTGTTTCCCCTCTGTTCTGGTTTTACGGGTAGAGATCTGCCAGTCACATTTATTTTCCATTTTACCCAGACGATGCTCTGTCCCAAAAGTGAAAAAATGTTTCTTTTTCACTGGTATACTAATACTTATCATGCCTCCTATATCCTTCACAGGAATCTTGCTTATCATCTCAATGGTATCAAAAGCTTTTTTTATTCTTTTGTTTGGCTTTCGGTCATAAGTAAAATCAAAATCTTCATCTAAGTAATAAAGGTAAGAGGAAATATTAAAATTTCCTTTTTTATTGTAGCTTAGAATTAACCTCTTTCTTTCAAATTCTCTATAATTATATTTTCGTCCATTAGAGATATCATCATTCCAGTAAGAATAAATAAGACTAAGAGAGGAAAGGGGATTAAATTCATAGAGTAATTTAAGAAAAGCGTTGTTTGCATTTCTGTCCTGATCCACAATGGCATCTCTAAACTTCTTTTGAACCCATTTTGGCTTTGTAGCAATAAATGAATCTGACCATGGGTTATATCCATCTGTTTCAAGATGATTGTAATAAAGTAAATATCCAAGTTTTTTCTTTAATGTACCAGTCAATGACACTCCGCTATCCCAAATATTAAATGTGGCATATGAACCTTCTACTGTAGTTTTTAGTTTTTTCTTTGGTTTTTTGGTAATAATATTAATTACTCCACCCATGGCACTTGTGCCATAAAGAGATGAATTTATTCCCCTTACGACCTCTACTCGTTCTACAAGGTCTACAGGAATTTCGTTAAGTTTTCCGCCTCCGCAAGCAATCCGATTTATAGGTGTTCCATCTAACAGAAGCAAAGTCCCTCTGGGATGAGGGAAGCCCCTTAGGCGGATATGTGTGCAAGAGCTAGAAATACCACGCGGTCTTTTTACATCTACACCTACCACATTTCTGAGTAAATCATCTACATAACGAGCAGAGGTTGCTTCTATCTCTTCCTTAGTTATAATGGTTACATTATTAGGCACATCCTTTACTGGTCTTTCTGTTCTTGTGGCAGTTATTACCACTTTTCCTATCTCTACTTCCTTTGGTTTTTT
>JAJSZS010000039.1 GCA_030262725.1 Candidatus Desulfofervidus auxilii
CAGGATGCAACAACATCTCTTTAACTGAACATTCAATAAAATCTGGCTCATAAAAATCATCAGCTGCTAAAAATGTGAAGAATTTACCATTAGCTATTTCTACACCTTTCTGAGCTGCCCCTGTCGCTCCCAAACGTTTGTCATTTTTATAAAAACGCAATCTTTTATCTTTTTTAGCATATTTTTGCAGTATTTCTTCGCTATTGTCTGTAGATTTATCGTCTATTACTATTACTTCAATATTAGAGTAAGTTTGATTTAATGCGCTCTCAATTGCTTGTTCAAGAAACTGACCATAGTTGTAATTTGTGATAATAATACTAACCAAAGGGTTATTAGTCATTTTTTAAAACCTCCTATATTATATTGTTTAATGCCTCTATTACATATTTTATCTTTTCTTCCTTTAGCTCAGGATAGATAGGCAAGCTTAAAATTTCTTTTGCTATTTTCTCTGCTACAGGAAAATTCTTCTTATTGCACCTCAAAAATGAATATGCAGGCTGTAAATGAATAGGTAAGGGATAATGAATCAAAGTTTCGATATTCTTGTTTTTAAGATAAGTTTCAATTAAATTGCGGTTTTTAGAAATTATTCTAACTACATAAAGATGATATACATGTTTTATATAAGGTGCTTCAAAGGGAGGAATAATACCTTTTATATTTTTAAGTAGATTAGTATAAGTGAAAGCAATCTTTCTTCTTTTTTCATTATTTGTATCCAGATCTTTTAATTTCACCAATAAAACTGCTGCTTGGAATTCTTCCATTCTAAAATTTCCACCTATAATATCATGTTGGTATTTTTTAGTGCTGCCATGGTTCCTTATTTTGTACATTTTTTCTGCTAGCTTATGATTATTAGTTACTATCGCACCTCCCTCTCCCCAAGCCCCTAGGTTTTTGCTTGGATAAAAACTAAAGCAACCTATGTGTCCAATAGTTCCAGCCTTTTTAGATTTATATTCTGCTCCATGTGCTTGACAAGCATCTTCTATTACCCACAATTTATATTTTTTTGCGATTTCTAATATAGGATCCATATCTGCACATTGTCCGTAAAGGTGAACAGGGATTATAGCCCTTGTGTGTGAAGTAATTTTTTCCTCTATTTTATTTGGATTAATGTTATATGTCCTTTCATCTATATCTACAAAAACTGGTTTTCCACCCAGGAGAGAAATTGCTTCAGCCGTAGCAATAAATGTATTTACAGGCAAGATTACCTCATCACCTGGTTTTAAACCAATGCTTAACAACGAAACAATTAAGGCACTTGTACCTGAATTTACAGCTATACAATGTCTAATTCCTAAATACTCTGCAAAGGTTTTCTCAAAAGCATGAACATATTTCCCACATATAAAGTTGCTTTGGGCGATAATGTCATCAAACAATATCTCTATTTGGGGATAATATTGTAGATTTAAATCTTTCAGATTTATAAATGGAATATTGGCGTTGCTTTTATACTCCTTTATAAATTGAAAAAAATCTTTAGGATGAATAGCTATATTAGAGTATCTTAAAAATTCTTTATTATTTGTCAAAACATAGGCTCCTATACTTCTTGCAGAGCTTTCTATAAAATAACTAGTAAAACCTATTTGAATTAATGGGTGTTTAAAATCTACATATGATGGTGTTTTTGCTATATAAAACTTAGATAAAAAATTGCATATATCTTTTAAGGACACCTCATTATTTTCCTGAGTTAAATGCTGAATAATAGGCAAGCTGGAAGAGCTAATATATCCTATTTTGTTTTTCCACAAAAAATTAAGTATCTTTGACATTTCGTACTGATTCTGCCGTTTAAGTAAATGATCCACAATTAAAGGGACATCTAATATAAATCTTAAAGTAGTGGCCATTATTCTGAATTTTCTGCACAGATATAAATTTCTGCGCAGTAATCTGGTAGCTCCTTACCTATTTTATATAATGCATCTATTAATTTTGGATTTTCTTTATACAACAAAAGCATTTTTGCATTTGGCAGTGGTTTTAAGAAAATACCCTCCCAAGCAAAAACATGATAACCTACTTCAATTAAAAGTTGTGTGACCTGAAATCGGTCATACACTTTAACATGACCAAATTTTTTATCCCTTTCACTCAATTCGTGTGGTTCTTTAATAAGTTTCATGTAAGTACCCAATCGGCGATGTAAAGAAAGAGCATTTGGCACTACAATATGTAATCTTCCTTTTTTCACTAAAGCTGTTCTTAATCTTTGCAATATTTTTTCTGGAGCTTCTATGTGTTCCATCCCTCTAAGCCAGATTATATCTGTGTATTTTTGGACAGGATAATTGAATTTTTCCCAAAGAGAAAGGTAGAAAGTAATGCAGTTATTATCTACCATCTGTTTGGCTTTTTCTATATTAACTTTTGACGCCTCTACTACATCTATACAAGATGCATAAGGCAAGAGTAATTTTGTTGAAAGTCCCGAAGTTCCCAGCTCTAAAAATATGTTTCCTTTGAAATAAAAAGAAATTACTTTTAAATTATAATTAAGTAACACAGAATCAAAATCTTCTTCAATTTTATAGATAGCTGCTATATTGTCTAATAAGACATTTTTTTCCATCTATTCACATTACCTTTTAACCACATATATTCTCTTTTGATACCCGAATATAGATCTACTTTAGGAAACCAATTAAACATTGTTTTTAACTTATAACTATCAAGACTCATAATTAACAACTCCCTTGGGATTCTTAGTCTGCCTTTAACATATTGTGAATATTCTCCCTCTCTTAATTGCTCATAAATTATATCAACATCCCTTTCTTCTAATTCTTTAATTATCTTTTGTACAAGGGTTGCTAACTCCTTTATACTTATAGGTATACCTGTACTTACATTTAAAATGAGATGTCCATGCCATTCCTTTTCAGTTAACAATAGATTAACATCAGCTACATCCTCCACATGGATAAAATCCCTTATGTTATTCCCTTCACCAAAGATTACTAATTTTTTACCCTCTAGTGCTCTTTTCAAAAAGATAGTCAATACACGTCCATACCATTCTCTTTCTCCATAAACGATAGAATATCTTAGACTTGCTATATTCAGTCCTTCGTACATAGCGTATATATCACAGTATTTTTCTACTGCTAATTTGCTTACTCCATATTCCCAATTAGGTTGAGGAATATCTTCTTCCTTCACTAAATACTTATTTAAATTTCCATAAACACATGCTGAACTAGCAAAGATTAGTTTTTTAATACCCAATTCCTTGGATGCTTTTAGTATATTTAGAGAACCTATAATATTAGTGCGTACATCTTTTTGTGGCTCTCCGATGGCTGTCATAATTTCAAGTTGAGCAGCTTGATGGTTAACTATATCGTGATTTGCCATAGATGTTTTTAATTTTTCATAGTCAAGAATGTCTCCCTTTATTATAGAAATTTTTGAGATTACATTACTTAAATTTTCTGGCAAACCTGTTGAGAAATTGTCATAAACAGTTACCATATAACCCTTTTCTACTAGTTTTTCTACTATCCAACTACCGATAAAACCTGCTCCTCCAGTAATAAACACCCTCACTCCATTCTCTCCACTTCTAAAAATTTTACTTTACATTCATGGGCAATCTCTTTGTCTTTCCAACTATCACCTATGTATAGTATCTTATGATTTGAATATACCTGTAAAATCTTTCTTAAACCTTCTGGATGTGGCTTAAAATTAGTTACATCTTCTTTAGCAATGATTAAGTCAAAAAAAGAAGTTATATTTAGTTGATTTAGGATTTTTATGATTGTTTTCTTCAAGTTATCGCTAATAATAATATGCTTTTTATCTGGCGTTTTTTTTATAACTTTTATGATTTTTTGATTTACTTTATATAGTGCGTTGTTCTCATATCTGCGAAGTAAAGTAAAAGCTTTGTCTTTAAAACCTTTGTCTATTAAGAAATACAAGATTCTATTTAAAGTGTTATCCTTCTCAGTATAACCAGCTCTAGTGGCGACATTCAGAAGTTCTTTTTTTAAATTATCCCAATTTACCTCTAACTCCACAAGTGTGCCATCAAAATCCCAGATAATTACATCAAAATTATTAGCTATTTTTAAAATGTCCATGGCGTATAAGCTTTATTTCCATTAACAAAAATTTCTTGCCAATACCTAACCATTTTTAAGTCATAATTTATAGCGATAGAACGTTTAATTTGCTCTATGGGAATACCACAAAACATATCTAGAATATACTCTATAGAATTTAATCCTGCCTCAATTGTAAAGGCATGTGTCCCTGCAAATCTTGGATTTATCTCAGTGAAAAAAATTTCCTCATTTTTTTTAATAAATCCCTGAATGTTATATGCCCCTGGTAAGCGTAAAGTAATAGAAATCTTCCTTATATAGTGTTTTATTTTCTCTGACAAAGGAGGTTTGATTATTTCTGATTTTATCGCTAGTCCTCCTTTAGTCTCAATCCTCTTTCTTACTATACACTCTATAAAAGACTTTCCATCTAATGAATTTAAGCAGTCTGCAGTAAATTCAAATCCATCAATATATTCTTGCACAAGCGGATGTTTTATTTTGGACATGTAGTATTCTAAATCTATGTGACTTTCTACCTTAAAGGCATTGATTGACGCTCGACCACCTATTCTTGGTTTTATAAAGAGAGGAAATTCTAGTTTATTAGGTAAGCTGTCTGGGAGAAAAGTCATAGGAGTAGGAATATTATGTTTTTTAAAAAAAGTATATGTCTTAAATTTATCGCTAGTAATTTCAATAGCCTTTGAAGGAGCAAGTAAAATATGTGTACCCATAATTCTAAATTGTTTTTTTGCTTGTGCCAGTTTTAAAAAACTAAGGTCAATAACCGGAAGGAATAAATCAATAGATTCAGTTTTACAAATATTAAAAAGTTCCTTGATAAATAAAGGCGAATCTGCAGGAGGAACTTGATAAAACTTATCAGAAAGAAAACGCCCTGTATTAAAACTATCCATATCAATAGTTACTATAAAAACACTGTATTTTTTCTGTTTATTTATTCCTTTTATAATAGAAAGTGCTGTAGCTGTACCACTACCATCTATCAATATTCTAAATTTCTCCAACCATTACCTCCCTTCCGTTGTTTCTAACACTTTTATCACATGCTTCTAATAATTTAACTACTTTCAGTCCTTCATATCCATCAACAACAGGCTGTTCACTGCCATATAAGGTATTCACCACATTTTCCACCATCTTTGCTAGAGGTTCATATTTATCAACCTTTGGACACCAAATATCACCTGTTAGATAAACAGGATGGAATGGCGAAACTTTGCTAACGTCTATTTCAATCCTTTTTTCATAAAATTTCACAGGTTCTACTTGATCAATATCATTATAAAGAATCATCCCTTTTTCGCCACCGATTATCATTTTTCTAATTTTTACAGGAGATAGCCAGCTTACATCAATATGAGCTATAAATTTATTGTCGTACTTTAAGACAATATGTGCTAAATCTTCACAATAAGGATGCTTATGTCTAGATGCCACAACTTGAACACTAACTGGTAAACACTCAAAAAGATAATTAAAAATAGAAAAATCATGTGGAGCCAAATCCCAGATAACAGTTACATCATTTTGCAATAAACCTAAATTCACTCTTTCAGAATCAACATACCATACCTTACCAAGTCGTCCGTTTTTTATTAACTCCTTAATTTTTCTTACTGGTGGACTAAATACAAAGGGATGGTCAATAAAAATTTTAAGATTTTTTTGATAAGAAAGCTCTAAGAGAGCTAATGCATCCCCTACCTTTGTTGTCATGGGTTTTTCTATTAAAACATTAATACCATTTTTTAAAAAATATTTAGCAATCTCAAAATGCGTGCTGGGAGAGGTAGCAATACAAACTAATTCCACTCCTTCTTTCAGAATTTCCCTATAATCTTTGGTGAGTTTTATATTGTGATAATTTTTGTTAATTTTTCTTAAATTTTTATCTAGCAAATCACATGCTATTACTACACTACATTTATCATTAGCACAAAAATTCCTAAGGAGATTCGGACCCCAATATCCTAATCCGATAATACCAATCTTTAACATTCCCTTACTTTAAAAACATTAATCAGAATTGCTCTGACACATAGGTCAGCAAAGATGGTGCCAAATATAGTATTATACTACTCCTACAAAACTTTTAGGCAATAATAAAATTTGTGCGGGGTAAAAAGCACAAATGGGCGTTTTTGGCACAAAAAATTAAAACTTTACAAAAAATTAACCTTTTTGTATTAATACTGAAAAATGCATATAGAAATAAATTTTAGTGCAGAAAAACCATTTATACTCCCTAAATCTCATAACCACATCTTGCAAGGTCTTGTTTATTCATTGCTTGACCCTATTTTACGAAGAAAACTTCATAAAGAAGGTTATAAATATGAAAAAAGGAAATTTAAACTTTTCACTTTTTCAAGACTTTTAGGGAAATTAAAAATTACAAAAGATGGTTTTGAATTCAAACCGCCTGTTAAATTAATCATCTCTTCACCAAAGGATGAGATATTGCAAAGTTTAGCAGAAGGACTTTTAAAAAAAGAAAGATTTTTCTTATATAAATCCGAAGTTTTTTTGGAATCAATCGCAGTATTAGAAAAACCTTCTTTTGATGGAAAAATTTTAATAAAAATGCTTTCTCCCATCACCGTATATAGTACTTTTAAAAAGCCTGATGGAAAAAAGAAAACATATTATTACTCACCTTTTGAAAGCGAATTTAATGAACTCATAAAAGAAAATTTAAGAAAAAAATATGAGCTTGTTTTTAATAAAAAACTCCCTTATTTTGAGTTTGAGATAAAACCAAAAAAAGTGAAATTATTTGATCAAAAAATAATTATTTATAAAGGAACAGTGATAAAGGCATGGATGGGGATTTATGAAATTAAAGGAAATCCTGAAATTATTCATCTTTCCTATGATACAGGCCTAGGTGCAAAGAATAGTCAGGGATTTGGCTGTTGGGAAAAACTGTGACTTGACTTATTAATTGTTTTACTTTAAAAAGTAAATCAAAAAAGAGTAAGACTTATGAAAGTAATAGCTAAAATAAGTAAAAAAGGACAAGTTGTCATACCTAAAAAAATAAGAAAATCTTTAGGTATTAAACCAGGAGATAATATAATTTTTCTTTTAACTGAAGAAGGTGTTTTACTTACCAAACAAAAGGAATCTCCCTTTGATAAATATTATGGTTTTTTAAACAAACCAGGAAGTTCTGATAAATTGATAAGAGAAATGCGGGGAAAGAGGGATGACCTTGGCGATTGACACTTGTATATTATTGGATATTCTTTTGCCTGACCCAAGGTTTGGTATATTTTCTAAAGAGCTTTTGAAAAAAGCAAGTACTGTGGGACGATTAATAATTTGCGACATAGTTTATGCTGAGCTTTCTCCTCAATTTAAAGAAAAGAAAGATCTTGATATCTTTTTTGAAGAAACAAATATAAAAATAAAACATTGTTCTTTAAATGTCTTATGGGAAGCAGGCAGAATTTGGAAGGAATATTTAAAAAGGGGTGGAAAAAGAAAAAATCGTATTTTGCCTGATTTTATTATCGGAGCTTTTGCTAAACTTAATGCTGATGCCTTTATTACACGAGATAAAAAATTTTATCAAAAATACTTCCATATAAAGTGTTTTGAATAATCCAAGTTGCCTTATTTTTGTTCTTAATTTAATTTTCTTTAAGCATTTTAATTAATCCCATCTTTATTTGTTCTTCATCCATGCGACTTGTAAGAAGCCAAAGCTTTTCTAATGGGTCAAGGACATAAATCCCCTCTTTTCTATGCTCAATCTTATCCTCTTTTTTAAGTGTTCCCAATGCCTTTTGGACTCTTGCTGCTGTCATCCCTATTTTTTTAAGAAAATCCTCTTTATAAGGCTTTTCTAATATTCCCTCCTCAGCTATTTTCCGAAATACTACCATTACATAAGGAGGAAGGTTTTTATTAACAGCTTCATAAAATGTACCTTCCTCTTTTATAATCTCTATTATTACTTCTAACCAAATTTCCTCTTCCTCTTTTTTGTTTTTAGGAAGGTTTTCTAAATAACAAAACCACAATCTATTAGCTACCTTAGCTACTGCATAGGGATGACCTTGAAATAATCTCCAAGTAGTATGCAAAATTCCTTCTGAAGGCACAATTGAAAGGGTCTTTTTAAATTCATTTTGAACAAATTCAATATAAGATTCACAAGGAAGTCCTTTTATTTCCTTAATAGTTGCACTTTTAAAAAATGGCTCACTTTCTTTTTGAAACATAAGTTTTAATATGCTTCTTCTTGAACCTAAGTAAAACGGAACAAAATCATAATCCCTCTTTTCAAATACTGCCCTCATCACTGCCTCAATCTCCCCATTAGCTGCAATCTTACGCACCTGTTGCAATTCATCAAAGACTAAAAGGACAGGGCTTGATAACAATTTAGGCAATTTTAAACAAGTATTTAGTGTTTCACGCAAAATAGCTTCTTTTTTAAAAGCCCTACTATTGAGACCAACCCCAAAAGAAGGCAAACTAGTTAAAGGGTCAACACCTATAGTAATAGTGGGCTTAATATGTTTGATAGTATTAAAAATCTTATTTTTAATAGATTTAAACTTTCTTATCTCTTGCCCAATAAAAAAGCAAAAATCTTCTATAGAATGCACATTCATAAGGTCTATTTTTAAAGTAAACCATCCCTCCTTTTTTAACCTACCCATCACCTGATTAAGAAGCGATGTCTTTCCATAACGCCTTAAACTAATAAGACAAACACTTTCAGAAGACTTCGCCCTATCTATTAACCATTTAATTTCAGACTCCCTATCACAAAAAGGTTCTCCATACTTAA
>JAJSZS010000040.1 GCA_030262725.1 Candidatus Desulfofervidus auxilii
GTAAATTATGCGGTTATCATAAAAGACCAGGCGAAGAAGGAGGTTATACCTTAGCGATAGATGAAATTTTAGAAAAATTAAAAGAAACTCCTCAGTTAAAAGAGGTTCATATTGTAGGAGGATTAAATCCAAAACTTCCTTATGAATATTATGTAAATTTAGTTCGTAAAATAAGAGATTCTTTTCCTAAAATTCATATAAGAGCTTATACTTGTGTTGAAATAGACTGGCTTTCAAGAATTTCTGGGAAGTCTGTGGAAGAAGTTTTAAGAGAGCTTAAAGAAGCAGGTTTAAATTCTATTCCTGGAGGTGGAGCAGAGGTCTTTTCAGAAAGAATAAGGGCTGAGCTTTATCCAGCTAAGATTCCTTCTGAAAGATGGATTGAGATTGCAAAAACTGCTCACAAACTTGGTATTTTAACAAATGCTACTATACTTTTTGGACACATAGAAACAGATGAAGAGATTATAAGACATCTTTTAATTTTAAGAAAAATTCAAGAAGAAACAAAAGGATTTTATTGTTTTATTCCTTTAGCTTTTATTCCTGAAAATAATGAACTATCTTATCTTCCAGGACCTTCTGCTCACAAGATTTTAAAGGTAATAGCTATTTCTCGAATAATTTTAAATAATTTTCCACATATTAAGGCTTACTGGGTTTTTCTGGGGATAAAATTGGCTCAAGTGGCTTTACTTTGGGGAGCAGACCATTTTCACGGAACAGTGATAGAGGAAAAGATAAGTGAGTTGATGCGAGGGCAACAGGTCATGCATCTTCCCCCAGTTGAAATTCAACGCCTCATTCGTGAAATCGGTGGAGAACCAACTGAGATTTAAAAAGATGAAAATTAAGGAGGCTCTTTCTAAATTCTCTTTAGAAAATTTTTCTGAAAAATTACTTATTTTTATACTGTTATTCTTATGTGTAACTTTTCGATTTATTATGCTAAAACATACCTGTGGTATTAATAATGACGGAATTGGTTATATTTATATAGCTCAAAAAATATGGGAAGGAAATTTAAAAGAAATGTTTTCTTGCGGGGGATTTTGTTTAGGAGTAATTTATTCTTCTACCATTACAGCTTTTTACTTTTTTTTAAAAAACTGGGAACTTAGTGGAAACCTAACTTCTATTTTTTATTCTTCTTTTATAGCTTTTCCTCTATTTAAAATTTTGCGTCAAATATTTTCTAAAAGTTATGCTTTTTTTCTTTCTCTTATAGCTTTAAATTTACCCTATATCATCAAACAAAGTGTAGATATTATAAGAGATACCGCTTACTGGTTCTTCTTACTTTTAGGTATTTATTTTTTTTTAAATTGGCTTAATACCTCTACCAAATATCCTAAATTTTATTTTTTAGCAAGTATCTTTTCTTTTCTATTAGCTGGCTTAAACCGTGTAGAAGGATTTTTTGTGGTCTTTTTTTCTTTTGTTTTTCTTTATAAACAAAGGGGGTGGGGGAAAAATTTTCGGTATTTTTTTATAGGATTATTAATTTTTTTCTTAGGTATTGCCATAATTTTCATATTTTTTCCTTCTACTTATGAGTATTTACGGCATAAAAGTAGTTTTAGCATTTATTTTTATAATTATAAATATTACTATAATGAACTAACTAAACTTTATTTATCTACTGATAGATTTTTTTGGATATATTTTCGTATGTTACTTCCTTATATTCCTTTTTTTATTAGTTTATTGTTTATTATCAAAGTTTATAATTTATTATTCCCTTTTTTAATTTATGGGATTTACACCTATCCAAAAAGAAGTTTTCAATCTTTATCCACAAAATATTTTTTTGCTCTTTTTTGGGGCTATTTTTTATTATTGATTTTATGGTCCTATTCTTATGCCTATTTATCTAAAAGATATTTTGTGCCTTTAATTTTTATAGGACTACCTTTAGTAGGATTAGGAATAAAAAATTTTATAAAAAAACAATTTTTTTATTTCATAAAATTTTTTGTTTTCTTTTTAATAACAGTTATATTAATAATTTCTATTTTATCTACTATTTTTTCTCTTCGGCGTGAAAATGATCTTATTTATAAAAAAATCGCTTCTGTAATAAACAAGATGGAAAATCAACATAGAAATCCTATTATAATTGCTGGAAATAATAAAAAAATAAATTTTTATGTTAACTTAGAAAGGAAACCCGCAATATGTGCTTTAAATATAATTTCTCCTCAAAGTTTTCTTAATAAATGTAATGCTGATTATTTAATACTTTCAAAAGAAGAACAAAAAATATATCGAAAAAAACTCAACAATTCTAAAATTAAAAGAATAACAGAAATTGATGGATGGGGAATATTTAAATGCCAAAAATAGATTTTTCTATAATAATTCCTACCTATAATAGAGCAAATTTTGTAGTTGAAGCAATAAATTCAGTTTTAAATCAAACTTATAAACTACCTTATGAAATTATAGTGGTAGATGATGGTTCTATAGATAAAACAGAAAAAATCTTACTTGAATATATGAAAAAAGAGCCGAGGTTGAAATTTATTAAACACGAAAAAAATAAAGGTCCAGCAGCAGCACGGAATACCGGGATAATACATTCTAAAGGTAAATATTTATTATTTTTAGATTCAGATGATAAATTATTACCAAATGCTTTAAGTATTTATTGGGAGGGTTATAAGAGAAAATCATAAAGGAGAAAAAAAAAATCAGCTCATATTCCTAAATTATCAGGAAATAATAAAAAAGATTTTAAATCCTTTTTAAAAAGGAAAATACCAATGTTATCAGGTTCTTTTGTAGTTAAGAAAAAAATCATTGAGCAAAATCTTTTTCCTGAAGAATTGAGGCTAAGAGAAGATTTTCTGATTTATGGATACTTGATTTGTATGCATAAGTGTTATGCTTTAAAAGAACCAGTAGTAATTGCAAAGGATCACCCTAATCGACTTAGAAAAGAAACAAGTTTTCTTATTCAACGAAATATTAAACCTATAAAAATTCTTTTTCAAAAATTACCTCAAGAATTTCAAATTTTTTATCCTCTTGCTCTTTCCAGAGAGCATCTTTCTATTTTCAGATCTTTTTATTTAATAAAAGAATACAAAAAAGCAATTCATTATTATCATGAAGCTATTAAAATTTATCCAAAACATATTTTATTATTTTCTTACTTAAGAAAATACTTAAAAAGTTTGTTTAAAAATTTATGAAATTAGCACTCATTTCTCAAAGTTTTGAAGAATATAAAGGTGGAGCAGAAAAGTTTTCTTCAGAACTTGCAAGGTATTTAATTAAAAAAGGTTTAGATATTAAACTTTTTGCAAGAAAAATTGAGGCTTTAGATCTTAAACCCTACGGTGTGGAAATCAAAATCCCCAAAAAACCCCCTTTCTTTCGAATTTTAACTTTAGCTTATACAGGTCTTTATTTAGCTAAAAGATGGAAAGCTGATAGAATTTTCGCTCTGATGCCACTTCCAGAAGGTGATTTTTACTGGCTTGCAGGAGGAGTTTATAGCAATTGGTTAAAAATAAGATATCCCAACATTATAAAAAGAACTATAGTATGTTTTTTTAGACCTCATTTTTTACTAAATCTCTTTTTTCAAAAAAAATGTATTACCTCCCCACACTTTAAAAAAATTATTACAAACTCAGAGCTTGAAAAAGAAATAGCAATAAAAGCTTTTAATATTTCACCTGAAAAAATTGTTGTTATACCAAATGGAATAGACTTATCCCGGTTTAATTTATCAGTTAGAGTTAATAGAAATAAAATTCGTAAAATATTAGGATTAAATAAAAACGCTAAAATTATTTTGTTTACAGGAAACAATTTTAAAAGAAAAGGACTTGAAACAATTATTAAAGCCTTAGCAAGACTTAAAAATTTTTCAAATCTTTATTTATTAGTTGCAGGAAAGGATAAAATCAATTATTTTATTAAACTTTCTCAAAAATTGGGAGTAGCTGAAAGAATTAAATTTTTAGGCTATGTGAAAGAGTTAGAAAAAATCTATGGAACAGCGGATATATTTGTTTTTCCCTCCCAATATGATTCTTTTGCAAGTGTAGTGCTTGAAGCTATGGCTTGTGGGCTTCCGGTTATTACTACCAAAACAAATGGAGCAAGTATGGTAATTAACCACGGAGAAGAAGGTTTTATTTTGAAAAGATGGGATGATGATAAACTTTTAGCAGAATATATATTAAAAACTCTTGAAAATTCTAAAGAAATGGGATTTAAAGCTTATCAAAAAGCCCTAAATTATTCTGCAGAGAATTGTTTTGAAAAATATTACCAGGTTTTAGTAGCAAATTTATGATAAAAAAGTCCTATCAATTTATAGAAAAAAATAATTTAAAAATAAATTTAGAGTATTTAGACTTACTTAATTCTAAAGGTCTTTTAAATTTCGAAAGTTTATGGAATTTAAAAGATAGCTATTTTTATTATAAAAAAAGATATCGCACAATAGAGGCTTATGATTTAGGAGGTTTTAAACTTTATTTAAAAAAATATGAATTTAATCTGAAGGAAGCAGAGAATGAATGGCGAAATCTTTCTCTTTTATGGGAAAAAGGATTCCCCACTCTTACACCGGTAGTTTTTGGGAATAAAAAAGATAAAATTCTTATTGGAACAGAAGAATTAAAATTTCCATCCTCTTTAAAACTTCTGAGTGAAAAATTAATTTCTTCGGAGATTTTACTTTTAAAGTTTTCTCAATTTTTGGCACTTTTTCATGAAAATAATTTTTTTCATCAAGATTGTTATATAGGACATTTCCATTATGATGCGAAGAAAGATATATTTTATATTATGGATGTAGCCAGAGTAAAGTATAATCCTAAATTTAAAATAAGATATTTAATAAAAGACCTTGCTCAATTGAAGTATTCTTTTATGGAAACTTTTAAAGAACAAAATTTATACTGGTGGGATTTTTTTTGGAAAGAATATAATAAACATAGAAAGGAAAAACTTGGAAAACTTATAAAGTTTTTAATAAATAAAAAAGCTCAATTGATAGATAAACATACTCAAAAAATAATAAAAAAAGGTGGAGAAGGCGTAATAACTTATTATAAAAAATCCTAATTTAAGTATGCTTGAAATCTTACAAGAGGGGAAAGGGAGAAAGATCGAATTTAACCATAAAGATGGTTTGGTGTATAAGTCAGGCTCTTTTTTTAAATTATTAAAAGAATGGCACAAATTAAAGAAAGCTTATAGTCTGAATTTAAATGTCCCCAAACCTATTAAATTTATTAAACAATCTTTGTTTAAAGCTCAAATTGTAATGTCTTTTATTAAGGGAAATACTTTGGAAAATTTGCTACCTAATTTAAGTTATTCAGATAAAATTAAACTTGCCTTTAACTTAGGAAAAACTTTTAAAGAATTAAATAAGCATAAATTGTGGCATAAAGATATTCATAAAGGAAATATTATAGTTACTCCAGAAGGGAAAATTTTTTTACTTGATTTATATAAACTCCAAAAAAGCCCGAGTTTTAAGATTTCTCAAATTAAACAATTAGCAGTTCTTTATGGAGTATTTATAAAAGATTTAAACATAAAAATAATTTTATCTTTTTTAAAAGGATATTTAGGGAATTATGCAAATGCTAAAGAATTTATAAAAGAATATGGATCACAAATTCAAGAAAAAGGAATAAAAAATTTGATAAACATTTTAAAAAAAGAAATTTCTAATCTTGATAATCCAAGAAGATTTAAGAAAATCGTATTAGGAGATTGGAAAGGATATCTTGCTTTAAGAACAAATGGTTTATTTTATGAAAACGAAATTTTAGATTGGTTAGAGGGTTATCAAAAAGAAAATAAAATTTTAGGTGAAATTGTAAAAGAGGGGAGATCAGCCTTAGTAGTAAAATATAAAAATATTTGTCTTAAATTGTTTAAAAAAAGGGTGCATAAATGGAAAGGTTTAAAGGACTTATTTTTATATAGAATAAAATATACAAGAGCTAGAAAATCATTTTTTAATTCATACTTATTTTATTTTACTTGTGGATATACACCTCCACCATTAGCTTTTTTTGAAAATAAAAATGGAGAAGGAATATTTGTTACACTTTTTATTGAGGATTCTATTACTTTTTTAAAATTTATAGAAAAATTTTCAGATAAAGAGAAGGTTCCATATATAAATAGGCTTCTAAAATGGTATAAAAAAATTTTGGATTACAATTTTATAAGTAAAGATGCCAATTTAAGAAATATATTGGTTAATTCAAAAAATAATATATGGCTAATTGATTCACTTGATATTGTTTATACTAATAATCTTAAAAAGAAAATGAAGAGTATTAATAGATTGTTAAAGGATTTAAAAATTTATGAATAAGAACTATAAAATAGAAAATTTAAAAATATCTTTAATTATAACAACCTATAATACCCCGCATTTTTTGGAAAAAGTTTTGCAAAGTGTGCTTAAACAAACTTTATTACCTTATGAAGTAATCATTGCTGATGATGGTTCTACTGAAGAAACTGCAAGATTAATAAAAAAATATCAGAAAATATTTCCTGTACCACTTTTACATGTGTGGCATGAAGATTTAGGCTTTAGAGCTGCAAAAATAAGAAATGAAGCAATTAAAATATCTTCAGGAAATTATATTGTTTTTTTAGATGGAGATTGTATCCCTGATAAAAATTTTATCTTTGATCATGTTAAATTAGCAGAAAGTGAATACTTTGTTCAGGGTAAAAGAATTCTTTTAGATCAAAAAATTTCTCAAAATTTTAGTTTTGATACTATAGAATCTTTTTCTAAAAAACTAAAACTCTTTTTTTCTCCAAAAATTTCTAATCGTCATCATTTAATAAGAATACCTTTTTTTCCTGCTTTTAGAAATAAAAAAATTAAAGGAATCAAAGGTTGTAATATGGGAATTTTTAAAAAAGATTTATTAGCTGTAAATGGATTTAATGAGGATTTTTTAGGATGGGGAAGAGAAGATACAGAATTAATTATAAGGCTTTATAAATATGGATTAAAAAGAAAAGAACATCCATTTATGGCTATATGTTTTCATTTATGGCATCCTCCTCAACCAAGAGAAAATTTAAATAAAAATGATGCTTTAGTTGAAAAAGCTTTAAATAGTGATAATTATTTTTGTGCCAATGGAATTATGAAAGTTAAATAAAGCTAAAAATTTTTTGTTTAAAATCTACTTTCTAAATAGCAAGTTTAATAAAATAGTTAAAAGAATGCTCAATAATATGGAAGTTGCTAGAGGAAAGTAAAAGGTAAAATTTCCTTTTTTTATATAAATATCTCCTGGAAGTCTTCCTAAGTAAGGAATTTTAGGAATAAAAGTAAGTAAAAAACCTAAACAAATTATTATAATTCCCAAAATAATTAAAAACTTTCCCAATCCTGAGAGCTCATTCATATTTTTAGAATTTAAAAATATTTTAAAAAATTGCAAGCGATTTTTAGGTATGCTAAAATAAAAAATAAGTCAATTTAAACATTTTATAAATTTATGATCATATCTTTTCTTCCTACATTTAAAGGAGATTTTAACTTTTTTCAGTTTGAACCTTTGGATGAAAGTTTTTTTGAAACACTTTTGCGAGCAAAAGCAGTTATTTTTCCTCCGACTATTTCTTCTGAAATATATTTTTTTGTAAAAAATTTTGGAATTCCTGTTTTTCCAGAATATACATTTAGATTTTTATATCCTGGTAAAATTGGACAGATAATGCTTTTTAAACTTTTAAATTTGCCTCATCCTGAAACCACTGTTGTTCCAAGGCTTTGCGGAATAGAAGAAAATCCATATAAGAGAACTTTTAAAATTAAATATCCCTGTGTAATTAAAGGAAACTACGGAGACGAAGGAAGAGAAATTTTTTTGGTAAAAAATGAAGAAGAGTTGAAAGAAGTTTTTAAAGAAATTAAAAAATGGGAAATAGAAGGAAGATTTGGTTTCCTTATACAGGAATATATACCCTGTGATTTTGATGCAAGAGCCTATGTTATTGGAGAGAAAATTATAATTGTCTTTAGAGAAGGAGGATTTAAAAAAAATATTTCCCAAGAAGGTAGAATTATTTCCTGTCCTCAAAAAAACTTAAAAAAGAAAGTTTTTGAGCTTACCAGTAAGATTATAAAAAATACTCATTTTAATCTTGTAGCAATAGATTTTCTTTTTAAAGATAAAGAGCCCGTAGTTAGTGAATTTAATTTTGTTTTCGGAAGAAGAGCTATAGGGGAAAAAAAGTATGAAAATTATTTAAAAAAAGCTATAAAAAATTTTCTTAAGAAAGTAATATGAAAGGTACAACTTTTTTTATAAAGACTTTAGGTTGTAAAGTAAATCAAGTAGAAAGTGCATATATTATGGAAAGTTTGGTAAAAAAAGGTTTTTCTTTTTCTTCAGAAAAAGAAGCTAAAATTTTGA
>JAJSZS010000041.1 GCA_030262725.1 Candidatus Desulfofervidus auxilii
ATTCATTATATTGAAGAGAGTGATTCTTTGAGATATATATATTACGGTATATATAATATGTGTGTAATAAATATATATGGTGAGTGTGTGAGTGTGTGTTCAATTGCTAATATAGTATATAGGGGGGGATTATATATTGGGTTAGTGATATGTTAAAATCAAGATAACTAAATACTGGTAGCTAAATGGGGGTATATTATTGTTAGGCTATTACATATTTCTGATGAGTGAGTGAGTGGGTTTTAGCTAATATAGTATGTGGGGGGTATTCTAAATTGTTGATTTTTTGGGTTTTTGGGTTAGGGGATAATAGTATATTTCTGATATTCTTATTTCTGTGGTTTAGTGGTTTTTGTGTGCTATTGGATTAGTTATTAGGGTAGAAGTTATAATGGGTATTTGAACTAAGAATTTTTTGTTAGAAAATTCGTTTTTGTTCTAACACCAATTTGTTCTAACACTTATAAAGATATCGAAAGATGATAACCAATATTATGCATAAGTATGGTAGAATAAGATGAGCATATATAATATTTTGTGCATTATCTCATAAAAAAGAGAGTGATATATGATAACATATATTTAATTAATTAATTATTAAATAATTAATTAATTCCATTATCTGTTATAATCTCTTTTTGTTAGAACAAATTGGTTCTTTTATTGGTTCTTCTAAAGCCAGGTTCTTAAGTAGTTTACTATTCGTTGGGATTCTTCATTAAATTCAATTACTAATCTAGAACATTTAAGCTTACGAGAAGTATGGAATATGTCTCTTAAGACATTATGGATAATGTCTTTTACTTTTTCTGTAAATCCCCATGAAGCATAACAATTCTTATCTTCATAAGTGAGTACTATATGTTCTATTGCATTTACATGTAGATATGGTTTACTAAATACCAATTTGTACTTAAGTATTAATGTCCTATTATTGTATAGCCTAAAGGTTATGTATGAGGGTTCGCCCATGATATGTCTCTTATCCTTATATTCGATTTTCACTTTTTCCATATCCCCTTATCCCCCCCCTGGGATATCACCCTAACTTATGTTAGGGGATTTCCCCAGGCATAAATAGAAAATCTTCTATTGTAGTACTATCTTCTATAGCCCTCATTTTCATTTTAAAGTGTTCTAGAGTAATTACACTAGTTTCGATATACCTATATAATGCATTAACACTAGTGAGTACACTACTAACTTTATCATCATAAATGTCATAATTCTCTATTATGTACATTTTCAATTCAAGTAGTCTATCACATAAATCACTAATTTCATTATACAAAATCTCAATTTGTTTATAGTACTTAGAAAAACTGGATTTAGGGATAAAGTTAATCCTGGATAAAGCTTTACATAAGGGATTATAGAGAGAAGAGAAATAAGTATCAATATTCTCTAGTTCTTTTTCAATATCTTCTAATGTAATTTTCTTATTATCACCTTTTATGATCATACAGATTAAACAATTTCATAAGAGTGATAAAATAGCATTTTTTGAGATAATTGTAAGATCTATAATTAGCTACATAATAGTGAAGATAGAGATAAGCATAATCGTACATTTTGTTTAGAAGTTCGATTTTCTCAGAAATAGAGAAATTATGAGAATAGAGAAGTTTAGTACAGAATTTTGAAAATGACTTTTTCATGAGTTCTACGTTAGCTTTATCGTACACCACTTTATCCCCCTATATTCTACGAATATCTCCTTTATAAACCTATCGGTTACAATTTTTCATTTAGTCCTAACACTTGATTAGAATTTGAAAATCTCAAAATCAACCTTTTTCACTTTTATTCACAAAATAAGCCCTATATATACATATATAAATATAAAGGAGAAAATTGCTTTTCACTTTTATCCACGAATATAGCTGCAGCTAAATAAATCTCGAGTCCATTTTTATTCAAATTCCATGAAGTTCCAGGAAAAAAGTTAAAGAGGTCCAGTTTAAGGCTAAACAAATTTTCACTAAGTGTTAGAACATAAGTGAATAAAAAGAACCGATAGGTTTATAAGGGAGATATCCCCTAAATATAGGGAGAGAATATGACGATTTACCATAAAAGTGTAGCAATTGTTGATAGTGAAAATGTCTTTTATAGTTTTAAATCTTCTAATTACAATAATCCCTATGAGTACTATTTCTCAATAGCTAAATCTCTAAAGATTTTAGGGATTAAGGAAGTCATTATCCCAATACCACAGAATAATCCTAAAGTATGTAAGTATATGGGATTATTCTCTAAGTTCTTAAGGAAATTTGGTATTAAGGTTACTACTATAGAAGTTATAGGTTCTCAAAATAAAGATGATAGACTTGATACTGAGATAGAGAGAATAGCTTTAGAATTATCTCCTAATTCCAATATAGTCATTATCTCTAATGACCAAGATTTTCTTACTGAGTATAAAGGTGGTTATCTGAAAAACAATAATGTTTACTTACTTCTAACTTCTAGAAGATCATCATCATCATTTTTGAGAAGTGAGTACTTTAGTGATAGAGTACTTAAGTTATGGAATATCCTAAAGAAACCCTGGAACTATAAGAATTTCTTCAATAAGGTGAGAGTAAAATGAATAAAGTAGTAGTGTTAAGGTATACTCATTTTCCACATTATTATAGAGAATATGATGATCATTTTCTAATGCACATTAAAGATGATTTTGATTTTATCTCTAATGTAGTTATTAGAACCAATAAGGAGATAGATTTTGATTATGAAAATAGAGAATATGCTTTAAGAAGAGGAGATATCACTATTGAAGAATTTGAAGAATATGATGAGAGAATATATGTAAAAGTTCTAAAGAAGAGAATTGAAGAATTAGGATATAAGGTTACTATTTATGAGGATTATCTAAATCCAATTCTAATAATCCACAGGGAGAATAAATATCCAATTCTGATATCGTTTTCTCCCCATGATTTTGAACATTTAGTATTTCATTTTATCTATCTCAATTCTAATGTAAATGTGAGATATCTGATAACACAATTGAAGAGATACTTAGACGTTTTCAATTCACATATTACAGCAGGAGTTCTATGCGGAGAGAGAGAAGTAGTCATAGACGTACTCAGTTTAATATCATTTACTAGAGAAGTAGAGAGTGAAGAGATATGAAAATGCATAATTACAAAAGGATTTACTACTACAGGTCTATTGTAGATCATCTAATTGAGAGAGTTTATGTTCTAAATTCTGAGTTAAGTGGTTACATTTTCAATTCTGTAGAAGATCTAGTAAAATCGATTTATTCTCATGGATATGTAATTGTAGCTAAAAGCTTACATGATTATGGTAAATGTCATTTTCTAGTAAGAAAAGCTAACGATAGAGAGTTATTGAAAATCAATTCAAAAAATCTCAATAGGTGGTTAGTATGAATAGCCTGGAAATTATAAATCAGTATGAAAAACTTCTAAAAGAATTAGGTTATCCCAAATACACAAAAACATTAGCTACTATTTTGTACTATCTCAAATTAGATGATGATATAGATCTAAAGTCATTATTAGAGAGTATAAAAGATGAGATAGACTTTAATCTTACTAAAAGTGAAATTGGTAAACAATTCACTAAGTTAGTTAGGGATAGAACTTCTAACAATTATGTAGAACATAAAGTTAGTGGTCTAACTGAGAGAGATTATCTTCTAATGGAAAAAGAACAGTTAGAAAGTCTAATAGAGAGTTTAGAGAGAGAATTAGAACATAATGATGATGATGAGTTAAAACAAAAATTAAAGGAGTACACTAGAGAGTTAGAGAAGATTAAAGCTAAACTTAGAGAGATAGAGAGAAGAGAAGAGATTAAGATGATTAAGAGAGAGTTAAGGGAGAAGTCTAAGAGAGATAAGCATAAGACTACAGATAAAAGTAGAGAAGTTAAGAGAGAGATTAAAACTACTACTACTAGTACTAGTACTAAAGATATTGATAATCTTATGAGAGAGATTTATGATATCAGAAAACAAATTGATAAGCTATTTTACGAACTAAGTAAGTTAGAGAGAGAAAAAGAGAGTCATGTAACTACTACTAGAGATAGAGAGATTTTAGATGAGATTAAGAGCATAAAGAGAGAGTTCTTTAACATATACAAGACTATTTCTCTACTAGATGAGAAAATAGAGAGTATTAGAAGTGAGAGAGTAGAGAGAGAGTTAAAGAGAGTAAAGAAAAAGAGAAAATGGAATATAAAAGGAATTCTAAAGAAAATAGGTATAGTATTGGGATTAATCCTTTTATCACCATTATTCTTTACGGCTATAGTGATATTCATAATGATATTACCATTTATAGCGCCCTTACTAGTACCAACATTAGTAGTAATTCTATTCAAAAAACTACTAAAAGGTGAGAATAGATGACAGTAGTCTTAAGGGATTACCAAAATGAAGCATTAATTAAATGGTTTAGAAGTGGTAGAAAAGGAATAATTGAATTACCTACTGGTACTGGTAAGACATACATAGGTCTTAAGTTATTAGAATTGTATTATCACAAAAATGCTAAAGTGGTTATAGTAGTTCCGACAGAAGTTCTACTAAAACAGTGGTACCAAAAAATCATAAAGCATACAGATATTAAAAGTCATGATATTGGGTTTTTATATGGTAAAGAAAAACGATTAAAACGTATAGTCATAGGGATTATAAATACAATAGTAAAGTATTCTGATCATCTATCTAAGAATTATGACTTATTCATACTAGATGAAATTCATCATTATTTCGCCCCAAAATGGAATACATTTTTAGAAAAAATTAGAGAAAAAGATATCATAGGATTATCGGCAACAGTAGAGCGCTCCGATAATCTTCATTTAAATAGCTATTTGAGAATAATATACAAAAAGGATTATAACTACATGATGAAGAGAAATTATGTTAGTAGAGTAGAAGTAAAGATTATCAAGACTGAGTTAACTACTAGAGAGTACTGGATTTACATGGACCTAGATGAGAAAATTAGAGAAATAGCTAAAAAACTAGATGATCTAAAGTACTCAGTATCAAGTAGAGAATATCCATATCATGAGAATAGATATAGAAGACTACTAATGATATTAACGAATAAGAGAAGACAATTGTGTAGTGAGAGTATTACAAAATTACCAAAAATAGCACAAATAATAAAAGAAAATGAAAATGAGAGAATAATAGTATTCACTGAGAGTAAGAGAAGTGTAGAACAATTGTATAAGTACTTAAGACAATTTGGGTTTAAATGTGGTATTGTGCACAGTGGTATAAAGAGAAGAAATATGATACTAGAAGCCTGGAAAAGGGGTATATTCAATATTCTCTTAACAGTAAGAGTACTAGATGAAGGTATAGATGTGCCCGAATGTTCAATAGGGATAATAGTCAGTAATTCACTAACTAAGAGACAATTAATCCAACGTATAGGGAGAGTAGTAAGACCTAAACCAGGAAAAATAGCTAAAATATACATAATAGTAAGTAGTGGTACTTTCGAAGAGAGAATAGCCAGGAAACTAAAGTACTTATTGACTACTAGTATGTACTACTACACATAATGAATTTAACTTTTATTCAAAAATAAGGGAGAAAGTGAAAATTTTTGGAAATCGCACAGAATAGGCAAAATCAACTCCGCCAAAGCGAAGGGGAAGTGGAGTTCTCGGTCTAAAAGGATCAACTCCGCTAAGAATCCCGAAAAGTGGAATTTGTGAGAAGTGTTAGAACAAAACACTTCCACATGTCAGCGTTAAGCTTATAAGGAAGTTATGCTCAGAATATGTGGAGAGAGCATGACCATACGACACGTAAGTGCACACTCGTTTTCTCTTCTTTCCTACTCTAAGGTAGGAGTATGCTAGATTTAAAGACCGAATTTGAGAGGAGAGGTCTCTACTACCCAGATAATGTAGTCTCTATTCTCAACTCCTCCCTTCAACTCCGAAGTGGGATCCGTGCTTTCATGCTTCGGGGACCTGCTGGTGTGGGGAAGACTGCTATGACTTATGCTCTTTCTGATATCCTCAACGCAGAATACGTCTTTTATCAGTGCACCCTGGGTACTTCTGAAGATGACCTCCTGTATAAGCTATTGCCTTCTGAGAGAACTAAGAGTGGTATTGAGAAGATTCCAGGTCCCCTGATTGAAGCCCTTCTGAAGAGCAGAAAGAAACTGACAGTTCTAGTGCTAGATGAGTTCGACAAGACTAGACCTTCATGCGATGCTCTACTCCTAGATTTCCTACAGAACTGTAGGGTTTCAGCGAGATTTTCAAACCAGGATAGGATTATCGTGGGGAATAAGAATAATTTGATAGTATTTCTCACTTCTAACGATGAGAGGGACTTTTCAGAGCCTCTATTACGTAGGGTTATCCAGATCTTCATCCCCCACTTATCAGTAAAACTGGTCAGAGAGCTACTCTCAAAGAAGTTCAAGGACGAGAGAGTAGTTAATCTACTAACTCAGATCTATATCGATACTATTAACGCTCAACTGAGGAAACCCGCTACAATCCAAGAACTCTATCAACTCGGAGAAGTGATAGAGAACTTGAACTCCGACAATTTCGACCTAGCTTCCCTAGTACGCTCATTTATCGTAAAGTATGATGACGACTGGATTAAGTACGTGCAGTACGTCAACTCTAGGGAGCCGTATCAATTCATAAAAGAGGAAGTTCCTGAAGAAAATGGGAACATAAATAAGAAGTACGAGGGAGAGGGAGAAATTGTCATAGAGGAGAAGGAGGAGGAGAAGGAGACTTTCGATCTAAACAAAGTCTCAAGAATACATATCAAGAAAATTGAGAGCAGTTTCGAGGTCGAGGAGGCGAGGGAGGAGAGAGAAGTATGCATGAAAGTAGAGGATGAGAATAAGGAAGCGTACACTCATATTATTAAGGAATTCAAGCCAGAGCCGACAGACAGACCAGACCAGTTCGGGGATTATAAGATGTACTTCGACGAGAATAAGGTATTTGTAGTAAAGGATAAGCCCCTCACACTCGATGAACTCTCAAGGATCTACTTGACGGGAGAGTTCTACTCAGAGGATAGGGGAGTACTCACAACTGTCGACCTTAATGCCCTGATCAACAGTTCAATAAGAGTACTATACTACACTAAGAACTGCATAAGGCTCAAATTCGAGCACTCTAGGGACGGGTACTCTATTATCGAGCTTAACCTGAAGGAGAGGAAGAGAGGAAAGTACGTATCTATCTACGATGTATTCGTGAGGATGTACGTGAACGGCAAGGCGAAGGCTTTTGCGGAGAAGGTCAAGGTGATCAAAGAAGAACTCTATCTGAAGAGACTCATAAAAGATGTCTCCACAGACTATCCGAAGAGGTCTCAGATACTCAGATACCTCGATTACGTCAGAGAACTAAAGCACACGTTTAACGTAAACGTGTACTTCAGTCTGTACGGGAGTTACAATTTCAAGACAGAGATAAGTAGCGATAGCGTTGGGTTCTGTTTCGGCTACAATTTCAAAAGCAATATCATGAAGAAGTTCGGACTGGAAGAAGGAGCCAGAATCGACATAGACGATCCGATAGTGGACAAGGTAGTGAACTACGTGGTATCAGAATTGGTGAGAGAATGAAACTCAGGGTGAGGAGGATAGACTTTATCGATACGGAAAATGAGGAGAATAGAGAGCTTATCGAGGAGAATATCGAGGAGGAGGAAAAGGAAGTCGAACCCCCTTGTTCTAACACTTCTGAAGAAACTCATGGTGGAAACGAGAGCACTAGTTCAATCCCCCAATCACCCTCCCCCTCTGAAGACTCTAGTGAAGAGAGTAGTTCTGATAGTTCTTCTAACAGTTCTAATGAAAGTGATCAATCTGAAGAGAGCGAGAGCGAGGAAAGTGAGTACGAAGATTCCAAATCCGATTCAGGTGATGAGCGCCCAGGATCCCAGGGTAGTGAAGACGATTTTGAAGAATCTTTTGAAGAAGACGTAGATGATGAAGAATATTCTAATGAAGATAGTGAAGATAGTACGGATGAGACCGATGAGTACGAGGACTCAGAAGATGAGGGAGATGAGGAAAGTGATGAAGCTGCAGCTACATCATCAGAAGATGAGGAGAGCGAAACTGATGAGAGTAGTGGTGAGGTTGAGGAGAGCAACACTACAGACGAGACTAGTGATTCTGAATCTCCTAGTGAAGACGAGGAGAGTGAAGAGGACTCTAGTGAAGATAGTAGTGAGAGCGAACAATCTGAAGAGAGCGATGAGGAGGACGAAGAGAATACTACTGATGAGGGTAGTGATGAGAACGATAGTGAGAGTGATGAAGGGGGAGATGAAGACCAAACCCCCTCCTTAGCGTACAACACCCAGCAGGTAGTGAAGTTCGATAAGCAGATCTACGATTCAGAACTAGCGTACAGGTTCTACTCATTCATAGAG